>CAZISK010001038.1:0-2923 GCA_964541355.1 uncultured Candidatus Obscuribacterales bacterium | reverse complement strand
TTAGAGATCCTCGGTAACATCAACATTGTCTCTCCTGTGCGAATGCACTTGGGTGGAACGCCTGTGCAGATCAAAGTGGATCGCGATTGTGTGCAACTTCTTCGTTTTTCTCAAACGAGGCGGACGGACATTCGTGCACGCCCGTTGCTGAGAGCGCCTCACATTGTCATCGAGTCGACCGGTGGACAGGGGATTAAAGTTCGCACCGCGCCTGAGGTTGAAAGAACATACGGCGGGCGACTCCACCTTTCCGTAGACTCTTCCAGTTTATTAGTCCATAACGAGATCTCGACAACGGAATATCTTTCCTCCGTGGTTGGTAGTGAAGCTCCGCCGCATTGCCCGGCTGAGGCGCTGAAGGCGTTCGCCGTGATGACAATTGCAATTGTGGAGCGGAAAAAGGAAGGAGAGTTGGTCGGAGACTCGACTCGTGAGCAAGCTTATCTTGGGAAACAGTACGCAACCGCTCAGGTGCGTGATGCGGTGCGAAGTGTGTTGAAGAAACGTTGGCTTTATGGCAAGAATTCGATTCGACCCTTTTACCATTCAACCTGTGCTGGTGGTACCAGCAGTGGTGCCGCAATTTTTGGTCCGGATGCTGCTGGTCTGAAGTATCTCCGTGGCGTAAAATGCGTATATTGCACGGGCTCTCCATTCTGGAAGGAGAAAACAACTAAGCTTCCGCTGTCCTCGTTCCAATCGATTTTCTCGAATACGATTCCGTCAATCAAAAGTGTCGACGAAGCCGGCCGACCTCTTGAGTTGGTCGGAAGTCTGACGGATGGATCTTCAGTTCGCTTGACCGGATACGAAGCCTGGCTCAAAATCGGTCGAGCATTCGGATGGGGCTTGGTGCCCGGTACGCGATACAATTTTTCCGTAGAGGGTGACACAGTCACTATTAAGTCCTCCGGTGCTGGTCACGGAGTTGGTCTCTGCCAGTGGGGTGCGGTAGGTCTGGCGAAGAAGGGAAAGTCATTCGACCAGATCCTCGGATTCTATTTCCCTGGCAGCCGGATCGTTGCGCTGCCCGGAGGTCGGGGAGATTAGGCTACTTTGACCGAGCAGAATTGCTTCGACACCTGTCCAATGGCGTTTTTCTCCATGATTAGTAGGCTCGGTGATCTTACCGTGCTAAATTCTTTTGACCAATTCTTTCATATGATAAATTGCGAAGTGACCGATCGCCCGGTTCTCAAGTGTCTCGAGCCGAGCACCACCAGAAGCATGTCGTTAGTTTGTAGATTTCCTTAGGGCGGTGTAGGACCAATCTTGGTTAATCCAACACACTTTCCTTCGGAATCAAACTGTACGAAGCCGGAAGTCGCTCCAGTCATCTGACAATTCAAGAAATCACGGTAGCGTTTTACTGAAATGGTCGACTTCGAAACAGGACCAGGAGGTGCGAATGCACCTGAATAGATAGACAGGATCGCCGAAGCCGCGAGCTGCGCGTCCGAGGGAGTCAGCACCGGACTGAGCGACGTGTTGAAATCACCTGCTTTGCTCATTTCGGTGACATTGCCTTGCGAATCAATTGCGACTATGCAGGTTGCATCTGTGCGCATTGGTTTTGCATTTCTAGCAACGTTACTGAAGCTCGTTTTGATCGGCGCTACTCCTGACAGTGGTGCTGAGCCACTGAACACGTAAAAGAATCGCAGGTTTGGATAAACGGCCCGAATCTCCTCGCTGTCGATACGAGCTGGTCCAATTTGCCATTTCTTTTCCGGATAGTTGGTCGAAAGATAATTTCGAAACGTCGCAATGTCGTCTGTGTCACGATTACTGGAATCAGGC
The DNA here is from genome assembly GCA_964541355.1 of uncultured Candidatus Obscuribacterales bacterium. Classification (GTDB taxonomy): domain Bacteria; phylum Cyanobacteriota; class Vampirovibrionia; order Obscuribacterales; family Obscuribacteraceae; genus JADYXR01. Next base: position 1,123 of record CAZISK010001038.1, on the reverse strand, counting down.
GTAGTTTTTGCACCACTAGCGGAATACTGATTGAAACTGCCTTCAACTTTTCGATCTTGGCTGGCGTTATTTGCATGAAAGCTCGAGTTGTCCGGTACCTGAGCAAATAGTCCTGGGATAGTGCCGAAACTGAAAAGAAGAAGTAGTGTAGCAACCCTTATAGAACGCATCATTGAACTTAGTCCGTCGCAAAAACCTAGTTCTGCTATTAGACTACGTTAGGACCGATGATGCAAGCAATCCATCGATTCGCAGATGAATCCACGAGCGTCTTGGTTCATGTGTTTCGCGCGAACGTGAGACTATTAGCATCATCTCTCCGAATGGATCACTTAGAGACTGGCGCTACCGCTTGCAATGGCAGTTGCGGATTGGCTGAAGAGTTGGAAGCGTGCGCGAATTGCTCGAGGGTCGTTAGAGACGACATCGACGCAATCGGCGGGAAGTCCCATGCTCTTTCCTACCTGCATGAAGTCGACCCCTCCTACGCTGACTCCCATGAAGAAGATGCGATGTTTTTCCATGGACAACATGTCCTGCACAATTCGAGCTACATCGCCAGCCGTCGATTTACCTTCGTTGTTGGCGCCATCAGTCATGAGGAGAGTTACTGAACGGGTCTGAATCCCATAGGTGTCCTCCCACCATTTCGTTCTTGCCAATACACTTCCCAGAGTTTCGATACAGCGGTCATACAAGGGCGTACCTGACCCTGCAATAAAGCCTCCTGCATGGAGTCTGGGAGCTGCCTTGAGATGTGTCCAGCGGAACTGATCGTCACCGTCAGCGGTAATACCTTTCGTGTATCCGGGACTCGAGTTCAATAGAATGGTGAGGGCCTCTATCGAATTGATGGCTCTAGCTGCCAGCAAGGAGTTGACCACAAGGTTGTGACCTTCGATGACAGCGAGATGATTTCCTTTGTGCTCCATCGATGGTGAGTTATCGATTAGCATGCAAAGTTGAGTTTGCTCTGTGACGGTTGGCTTTACCGGCGGTGCGGACATAGTCCGATTGATGCGTGCCGACAATCGTCCAAGCAGTGTGGCAGAGCCGGGAGAGATCTCGCCTGCCTCGAGAGCGTCTCTGAATAGGTCGGACGCGTCAGGTGTGTGATGGTTCA
>CAZISK010001037.1:0-2927 GCA_964541355.1 uncultured Candidatus Obscuribacterales bacterium | reverse complement strand
TGTATATTTCCGACAAGCATCGCCTGCAGTATCGCCATGTTGTGCCGATACGTCGGCTTCGCCATCCGGGTAATTATTAGTGCAGTCTGGAAGAAGTCCCGAAAGATCCTGCAGTTTGGATTGGTTTTGTAGAATCGTAGTCAAAATGTCCTGACCGGTCCAAACCGAGGTAGTGCTACTGTCAACAGCGTCAGCACCCAAGCTCACAGGATAATCCCTCATGTTGCATCCCTCCCGCATTGCCACATATTCAGTTTAGTTTTGGGATGTTGTGAAATGGTTGCGAGTTTGTGTACCAGCTTTCAACAAGGCTGGAAAAGCATGCGTGCAAGGAATTCGAAGTGATAAAAAATGGTGGCAACTCTTAACTCTTAAGGTCTAGAACTTGGTTATCGAATAGCCATATCTGGCGAACTCCGCCATCATCCAGTTGCGCAAGACATAGCCGAGGGCAAACGAGAGTACAGCAAATACCCACAACCTCTTTGTTGGACTATTGTACTTGTTGACCTCTCGTGGTTTTCCCGCCAGCAAATACAATCCATACACAAGTGTGTACGGCAAGACTATTACGTATTCTTGCAGGGTCGCTCCCTGGTGATTTCTGGCAGCTTCCAGAGGATCCCACACAATGAATTTTGCTGCTATCAAAGTCCCGAAAATCAACAATGCGGCCTTTAACTTCTCGACCGGCTGACGATCAAAGACCTAGCGAATCAGGCGCGAGGCTATGAGACCGGCAAATCGGTCCTTTCCACTGTACCACCAGCCAAGGTGATTGTGGCATTGCATGCAGATTGCGAAGCTCCAGGCATAGCCTGGAAACCACGTCGCCATCGTCGTGGGCACACCAACATCCGCGGCGCCGGGTGCGTCGCTGTAACACACTACGTGAAACGAGTAACCTGCCGGGTTGCGGAATGTATGCTCATGGGGATCGATTGCAAAGGCTGGACTGGTAATTTCATGTTCGCAATTCATACAGCGAACACTTTTCTGCGATTCCGATTCCGACGTCTCTTCGATGTCCGTCGAAGTCTTTTTACTTGTTTTTGTCCCACCTGGATCGTTGGTAATCTCTTGGGCGATTTTTGAAATGATCATATTGGTATGATATTTGGTCTTCGATCAATTTCAACGCTAAACTAATCTAATGACCTCGGAATTTGACAACAACACTGACGATATAGAAGCGATCCTGGCCGATCAGGTCGACTTCAAGACGCGTTACTCCGGCCTCGAGGTCATCGGAAAAGGCGCGATGGGTAAAGTCTTTCGTGCCTATGACAAGAAATTGGCCAAACCAGTTGCGATCAAGTTTTTGCATAGCCATGTCGATCCCAATATCGTTCTTCGATTTCAGCAGGAAGCTCGCGCGCTAAGCAAGCTCAATCATCAATTCATCGTTAGGGTCTTTGACTTCCAACTTTCCGAAGACGGCGAGCTCTTCCTCGTCATGGAGTATGTGGAAGGGAAAAGTCTCGAGTCTGTTTTACAAGAGAATGGGCGGTTGCCATTTGCGGATGCAATCCGCTACACCATTCAATTATGCGATGCGCTGGAGCATGCTCACTCAAATGAGATTGTGCATCGAGACTTGTTCTCAACACTTTTCCGAAGCTTTACGCGCTTCATATTGGTGACACGTCAGTAACTAGCAGCGGTATCAAACTGCTAGGAACCTACGAGAGCTTTGGCTATCATCGCTGAGTACTACCGACGACGACGTCAGGGTACTGCGCGGTCTTGACCTGATGTTACTGGACTTGTCCGGATGTCCTCAAATCACAGATGAGATCTTCGAAATTCTGGCCGAACAACCTAATCTCTGCTATTTTGAGATGGTCGGTTGCCCAAAGATAACGGCTACTGGAGTCGCAAAATGGAAAAAGAGACATCCTGACGCCGAAGTGCATTGGCAGGATGCGAGAGTCGCCGACATCCTGACGGAGAGCGGCTTGATTGACGCACCAGAGCAACTGGAGTGACCTATCGGTCAACCTCTGGTCAAACCATAAACCAAGCCAAGCAAAAACAGAAATCCGCCGACCAAAAGACCAGACCCCATGATCGATCGTAATCTCGAGCGTATGTAGCGGCTGGATTGCTCGAAAACTCTTTTACAATTCTGCTCGAAAACCGTCATCGCAAATAAACCGAACGTGATGGACAGTAGCAGCGCAGGAAGAACCAGAATACCGCCAGGAAATAATGAACCGGCAAGACATAACACTACCTGAATGGCGAAGAACGCAAAAAGTCCCTGCACAAAGTCAGTTGAGTGACTTTTCATGAGCCCGTCGACGTGCCTCTTTCCAATAGCTGCTACTGATTATGCCTGACCGTCACCTTAAGTGCGATCCAATACAACATTTTCCCAACTGATTCGTGTACGAAAGTTTAGAGGTCTTATTCCTCGTCGATCATTCGCGGGACGGCAAACCAAAAGGCGCTGCCCTTACCCTCTTCGCTCACAAGCCCGATCTGCCCATCGTGAAGTTCTACAATAGACTTGGCAATCGCCAGTCCGAGCCCGGTACCCTTCTTTGGCTGTCCATCAGAATCATTGACCTGTTTGAAGCGCTCGAAAATTGAGCTTTGGAACTCTACCGGGACACCTCGTCCTCGATCGACGACGCTAATTTTTGAGAATTCATCTATGTTCTGGGCGATTAGCGATACTTTCGAGCCCTCCGGCGAAAACTTAATCGCATTGGAAAGTAGATTGACAAGAACCTGTGCAAGCCGCTTGTAGTCTCCATCTATTACAGTGTCAGTGGGTTTCGACTCTATGGAGACTTTGGCTTGCTCTGCCATGCCCTCGACGCTGGCAACCGCTTCAGCAAAGAGATCTTCAACGTTGAATTCTGCCTTTTCCAATTTCATCATCCCCGATTCCATTTTTTCGAGGTCGAGGAGGTCGTTAA
>CAZISK010001036.1:0-2927 GCA_964541355.1 uncultured Candidatus Obscuribacterales bacterium | reverse complement strand
GCCTTCCTCAGTCTCGGCCTCGGCCTCGGCCTCAGACCTAACCTCAACCTCAACCTCAGCCTCAACCTCAACCTTCGCCTCAGACCTAACCTCAACCTCAGCCTCAACCTCAACCTTAGCCTCAGGCTCCACCTGAGCCTCAGGCTCCACCTCAGCCTCCACCTCAACCTCAGCCTCAGTTTCCTGGTCATCAGTGGATACGTTGTCGTTGTCGCCCGGCGCCTCTTCCTGTTCGGTCCAGACGATATTTGGCATCACGCGCTTACGCTTCTTGCCTTTGACATCTTCACCGTCGACAGACTCCGCCTCCTGGCTAGGAGACAGGTCTATTTCCGGACGCTGCTGAGCCGGAGGATCGCTGCTGGTAGTCGAGGCATCCGAACCTGCCCTTGCAGCCAAAAGAGCGGTCTCGCCGTTTTCTGCCTGCTGAGCCCGCAAGAGCATAAAGATCTGACGGTGAGCAAGACTGACTCCCGAGGTGTCGCCACGCGCGTGACTCTGCTTCAATGCAGCTGCAAGAACCTTGCTCTCTAATTCAAGCCTGTCCTTGGAGCCCATGGAGGCTACAATGATTGTTTGAAACGCACGTGGACTCATGTAGGTGGATTTCGTCAGTTGCTAAGCTGTGAGGACGTGCTAACTCCTCATCACCAACTTTATTGACATATTTCATTAGACATTAACATCTTTTTGAAAACGAATATATAAATAGGCAGAATAGAGAAGTTATCGAGCAAGTTTTATCTGAAAGAGTGGGGATCACCTTGAATTCATCCAAAGCCATAGAAATTCTGGAGGAAGAGTCCAAGGTATTCTCATTCACCCTCACAGATATCATGATTAAGAGATTCCAGAAATATCTGGAATCCCTTGCCAGCTACAATCAGAACGTAAATCTGGTCTCGAATGCTGAGCCGGTCAACGTCGTGCAGCGACACGTGTTGGACTGCCTGGCGGTTGCAGATATTCTCAGACGCGACAGCGCGGCAAGTGCTTCGAGCGACTGGGTCAAACATCGAAACTTGCTCGACATCGGCAGCGGCGCAGGGCTGCCCGGTCTCGTACTGGCTATCGCGCTCGAGGACTTCGACGTCGTCTTACTGGACTCGATAGCAAAAAAGACCAGATTTCTCCAGAAGATGGTCAACGAACTCGGGCTCCAGGAGAGAGTCTCCGTCATTACCGGCAGAGCCGAGGAGGAGGCCAGAGGAGCCAGAAGAGCTACGTTCGATGTAGTCACTTCCAGGGCTGTCGGACACTTGGGTCTCGCAAGCGAGCTAGCCATGCCGTTCCTCAAAGTGGGAGGAAGATTTTTGTGCCTTAAATCAACTAGCCAGTGCGAAACCGAGTTGAAAGACCTACAAAGTCTGCTAAAGCCGCTGGGAGCAGCATCTGCCGAGTTGATTGCACCGTCGATTCAGGTATCGGAGCATGAGCACGTTGTCGTAAGCATTGAAAAACAAAAAGAGACTACTGATAAATTTCCAAGGCCCTGGTCCGAGATTATCAGGCACTGGAAATGACACTTGTCAAGCAAAGAGCCAAGTCCATCGAGAGAATGGCACGCCTTCAAAGAAACGCAGGCCAGGCAGCTTTTGTTTCGCTTCCTTCCCAGCTTAAGGTCGTATTTACTTGGTGAAGCTGTCCTGAAGCGGCATGTTGACTTCGATCACTTCTTGGTTTTCGGTTTCATCCGGGACCATCCATCCTTCGGCGGACGCCTGCTGACGCGCTCTCTGGGGCTGATTGTCGACCCGAAGCTCCATTATTCGACGCTTGCTGCCGAATACGTACTTGGCCCGATTGATCAGAGCGGTGACATCAACATGATCATGAGCAAAGATGACGTTGTCCGGATGGCGATACCAACTATCGCCAACCGGCAGGACGATATCCGCCACCATCTCACCGACGTCGACCGGCTCCTGCTCTTGATTTGCACGTACCGGCCAGTGGACGATGTGCTTATGAACATCGAATCCCAGACATTCGATCCGGCCTAGATAGTGAATCGATTCCTCTTCGACTTTGAACCCACTGTCGGCATAAGCCCTGAGCTCGTCGCGCCAACAATCTCCGAGGACCTGAGATACTGTCGAGATGTGGTTCTCCAGACGCCACATCTGAGATGTGGGCACGTAAGACTTGGAGGGACGGAAATCCCATTCGCGATCGTTGTACATCAGCTGGTATTGGTGGGTGTGAGCCCACGCGGTCATCAGCACGCTCGTCCAGATATTGTTGTCCTGGTAGACCTGCGCGTAGCTTTTCTTGAACCACTCCTGCCACTCTTCGAAGGAGTCATAGTTGGACGATCGCTTGGCTAGCCCCTCTCGCCACTCTCTCTCGTCATGAAGCGGATCCTCAGCGTGGAAAAACTCTTCCCAATAGGCAGTAACGGCGGCAACTTCAATAAGAGAGCGGTCGACCCGACCGATCTTCTCCACCCAGAGCTGGCTCGCCACATTCAGAATCTCTTCGCAGCGTGAGTACGGGTTGGAATCTTTCAAGTCGTCGCTGTGCCGGACGTAATCTACAGCTGCTCTGATCAAAAATGCCGGAAGCATCTACCGCTGAAATCCTCGTAAGCCTCAAATCTAACAAAGCACTATAACAAAGTTTTGAATCTGCTGGTCGTGTGAATTGATCATACCGCCCGAAACTTGATTAAAACGGTAGTCATGCAAGAAGCCTGGATTTGGCGAAGGAAGCGAAAACAATAGACAGAATGCTCTCAGTCTCCGAGCCTACGGGCGTTCAACCTGCCGCGGTTCACCGGATCCGGTTGAGGCTCAAGTTTTCCCCTCGGGGTTGCTGAAAGGACGCGATTTCTAACAGGATTTAAACCGAATTCGGTTTACTTTTCCCCACAGGGTTGCTGAAGGGCGATCTTCGCACAGGACTTAAACCGAATTCGGTTTACCTTT
>CAZISK010001035.1:0-2932 GCA_964541355.1 uncultured Candidatus Obscuribacterales bacterium | reverse complement strand
CTAACTAACTAACTAACTAACTAACTAACTAACTAACTAACTGACCGACTGTTGACATCAGGCTATCAACACCTGGTGACAAGGATGTGACGAGCCCAAGTTCGGTCGAGACAGACGCAATTTTCGTTAGCGGCTTACCAGGCACAATAGATTTAGAGGGGAACGACAGCTTGAGCAATTCTTGAAGGTGCTTCCAAAAGATACTTCCGACCGCTGCCCTGGTTCAAGCCATCGGGAACAGCGCTCGACAAAAAGGAATGATACCACTTCCGGTATCATTCCTAGTCTGTTCAATTGTCTGACCTTTCGAGTTCTAGATCATCTCTTCAATGAGCGACGCAAACACAGCCTTATCAGCACCGAGTTTGGCTTTGACCAACGGTCCTTTCTGGAGGTTGGGCTCACCGTCTTCGTATGTCGGCATGTCCGTCTTGTACAGCACACCGACCGGAATGGTGTCGCCCCACTCGTAGGATTTTTCAATCGACTTGTAGAAGTCGCCTGCATCCCATCCTTTGTCCTCGAGCTTATAAACACGCTCTTTGAACCATGGGTAGGTGTTGATCTTGTTATAGGTAACACACGGGCTGAACACATCGATCAAGGCAAAGCCTTTGTGCGCCATACCGCCGGCGATCATATCGACAAGGTGTTTCTGTTCGCCGGAGAATCCACGTGCCACGTAGGTGGCACCAGATGTAATGGCAAGCGCCAGAGGATTCAACGGAGTCTCGATGTTGCCTTGCGGAGTCGACTTAGTTTTGTGACCTTTGGTTGTCGTCGGCGAAGCCTGTCCTGTAGTCAATCCATAGATTTGATTGTCCATTACGACATAAGTCACGTCGAGATTACGGCGCATGGCATGAAGCAAATGTCCTACGCCAATACCGTAACCATCACCATCTCCACCGGTGATAACCGTCTTCAGCTCCGTGTTGGCAAGGTGTGCACCGGTTGCGACCGGTACGGAGCGACCGTGCAAGCTGTGAATACCATAGGCATGGATGAAACCGGGCAAGTTCGATGAGCAGCCGATGCCGCTTACTATAAGAAGGTTTTCCGGTTTGATTCCGAGTCGACCAGCAGCTTCTTGCACCGACTTCAGTACACCGAAGTCACCACAACCAGGACACCAGTCGGGGTCGACCGGTCCTTTGTATGTATCAACTGGAAGTTCAATTACTGTTGCCATTCCCAATCCCTCAAATTATTAGGATAAACATTTTTCGTGAGTCAAAGACTACGATTCGGCCTTCTCAAAAGAGTACGTGGCACCAGTTTTGATGCCGATCTTCATTGAGCCGCCCTTCTTGCCGGTCACGCGCTCGGCTATCTCGATGTTCCACACCGGTTCGCCATGACCATTGGCGGATTCCTTGATGACTTTTACAGGACGCAGCTTTTCACCGCCATGCGTGCGCAGGTAGTGATAGACCATTTCTCTGGCTTCATCCTCGGAAACTTCCAGATCTTTCTTTTTATTAGACAAGAGCTCTTTCACTTGGGCGCAAACTTCTTGCGGCTCCAGTGGCTCTCCATCGTATCGATTGATGTGTGCATCCATAGAAATGCCGGTTTCCATCTTGATCAGGCGAGCCATTACGCTCGTGAAGTTGACTTCAACCGAGATCTTCTTCTTGGCTTTGGAGAGAAGTTCCGTAACCTCTTTGACGTGGAAAGGAGCGATGTATTTGATCACCAGGTAATTGGTTTTTGTTCCCTGAGCAGTTAAACGCTCTGCCGCTTCTTTGACGACACCGAAGGTAGAGCCCCAGCATACGAGCGTTACATCCGCGTCTTGAGGACCTTCGAGCTTCGGCGCCGGAAGTTCCTTGAGCAGGTTTTCCACCTTACGCATGCGCTTTTCCATGATCTTGCGTCGGATCGGCGGCGAGGTGAACATGTCGGAGATAAGAATGCTTTCCTCATCGTGATCGTCGCTGGCACTGACGTACAGAGTGTTGGCCGTGCCAGGCAATGCTCGAGGAGAGATACCAGATTCAGTGAAGCGGAAGCGTCTGTATTTGCCGTCAGCCTCGCTCCATTTTTCGACGATTTCGCCTCGATCGATTTTCACATTTGCCGGGAAACTCTCTGCATCGACTGTTTCCGGGTGCTCAGATAGAAGTAGATCGGACATCAGGAGCACAGGCATCTGATACTTGTCGGCGAGATTGAACGAGTCGACTGTTGTCTGATAAGCATCCGCGATATCTCTGGGAGCGACGATCAAGCGCGGGAACTCACCCTGCGAAGCACCGAGAACCTGGAACAAATCAGCTTGCTCGGTCTTGGTTGGCAGTCCGGTGGAAGGACCACCGCGCTGAACTTCGACACAAACTACAGGCACTTCCATGATGCCTGCCATGCCTATCGCTTCGGTCATTAGAGCGAAGCCACCACCAGCAGTGGCGCACATAGCGCGTACGCCGCCGATGCCGGCTCCAATAGCCATATTTATAACGGAGAGCTCGTCCTCGCACTGTTTTACAACAATGCCGGTTTCCTGTTGATGTGCAGCCATCCAGTGCAAAACGGTGGAGGCAGGTGTCATCGGATAGGCAGTATAGAATTTGCATCCGGCAGCATAAGCGGCCAAGGCTATAGCTTCGTTACCGGTGACAAATGGACGGCGCTTGCCGGACATATTCCACTCGGATTGAACGACTTTGGAGTTCTTCTTGGCATACTCGTAGCCAACCGTGAGCAAGCCTATGTTCAGATCAATTACTTCCTGGCCTTTATGCGCGAATGTATCGCTCAAAACTTTGGTGGGCTCGTCCAGCCCGATGTTGGAAAGATATGCCACAGCACCAATTGCGATGGTGTTTTGCATGATTGGTTTGATTGGGCCGAACTTTTCTTTCAATTCGGCCGTAATTTCGGCGATAGGCAGTGCCAAAACTTGCACGCCTTTTCTGACAAGGGATTC
>CAZISK010001034.1:0-2932 GCA_964541355.1 uncultured Candidatus Obscuribacterales bacterium | reverse complement strand
CCGGTTCAGGACGGTCTCCAGGCTGGCTCTATCTTCGACGAACGCTTGCTTGACGACAGCGGCGATCAGCTGGTCTGGTATCCGATTCCGACATGGCTAGCTGGCAAATGGAGACGCAATACAGAGACGACGCTGTTCACACATGACTACGCCTCCGGGTACAGCGACCGGCAAAGCCGCACCTTTATGTCCGAACAGATAGCAGAGTTCGGCGTACAGAAAGACAAAAAAGGGGTGATCTGGAACTGCAACCTGGCAACCAGAGGCGTATCCGATCGTGGAAGTTATCGTTCAATAGCAATCGTCAAGTCGAAGACGGCGATAAAGAGTAGCGACACGGAGGTCATCTTCCGAGAGATCTTTACCGTGATCCACGTGGTCAAAGAGACCAACTTGATTATCGATTCTTTCCTGATCGAGTCCTTAACGCGCCATCGACCAATGAGAGACGGAAGTATAGAGACAGCGATGTCGGTCAAAATCTATAATGCCTCCGGCACCCCGAGACAAGTTCAGGAAAACATCGCCCATGACCTGCCCGTGAAGAGTTTTGTTCTACTGGACCGCTACAAGAACAGAGATTTGAAAGCAGATTTCGCCGATTTCCTACACACGAAGGGTCTAGACGACCGGATACCGAATTGAAACTGGTTTTCGGAAAGCTGTGCTGTACCCGGGTTGTCAAATGAGCAAGAGGCATCGATGGGACAATCCCCATTTATTTCCACATACTTGATCATAAACGTCGTCTAATTAGTATTTCCCGCCTGGCCAGAGTAGAAGCCGGAAAGCCTTGCAAATAAAGACTTTTCAGACTCCCTTTCAAGAGTGTCTTCTGGTTTTAGTCAGTTCTTGAATTTTTTTTCTCTAGACGCCCATGTGTTTTTGCTCCACAATGCTCTTGACAAGCAACGGCTTGGTCCAAATCACGCTCAGTCTGAACTCAATCGACAAGGGTCTCGACGAAGTTGGCTTCATTAATAGGAACCAAACAAAATAGCAATCCGGCGAACAAGACAGTCTTGTCTGCCACCGACATTATGAATAGCTGGCTCAGTCAGGATGTACTGGCGCCGCTTACTCGACTTGATACTGTCGACGGTGTTGCATCAAATCCTGAACAAACTACAACAAGCTTTTGTGGAGAGCTTTCCGACCAGGAAGTGACGATTAGTCGTCCTCTGATTCGGGATCTGTCTGGTCTGGCGTTGAACGATGGCGAGTCTGTTCACTCGAACAGCTCGCTCATCGATTCACTGTTCAACGAACCGGAAACTGACATCGGGATTCCCGGCGAATGGCTTTACTTTCTAACGTCGCAAGCCTCCGCGCAGGAGAAAGAAAGAGCGGCAGCACGAATTGACTGCCCGAGAAAGCTGCTCGATTTCCTGGCCTACGATGAATCGACTTCAGTGAGATGTGCAATTGCAAGCAACCGATCGACATCTGAAGCTACGCTGGATGCGCTCAGCCGCGACGCAGACAAGGCGGTACGCCTGTCGATAGCGGTCAATCCTTCCTCTCCGCAGGCAGCGCTGGCGCGCCTTGCATTAGACGAGGCTGTGGTTGTTCGTCAATGCATCGCCAACAATCAGCGCACGCCACTATCTACTTTGCAAATTCTCGCTGGCGACAGCGAAATGTCAGTGAGGCGATGCGTTGCTGTCAATCCGTTTTCGCCTACATTTACTCTATCGACATTGAGCGAGGACAGAGATCTCGCCGTCAGGCAGGCAGTTGCGGCTAATCCTAAGAGCACAGCCGAAATCCTTCACAAGCTCTGCCGAGATACCAATCTATACGTGCGCAGAGAGATTGCGGCTCACAAAAATGTCTCGGCAAAATCGCTGATGTCACTGTCATTTGACGCAGACCTATTCGTGCGGCTACTGTCGGTGATGAATGAGAACCGGCCAGCCGATCTGCTGGAACGATTCGCTTACGATCCCGCTCCGGAAGTACGAATTGCCCTGGCCCGTTCACACGACTGCAGCATCCATCTGATGTGGCGCCTCGTCCGCGACGACGATCAACGTGTGCGTCACTGGCTGGCACGCAACGAAAATGCTCCGCCGGAAGTATTGCTTGCTCTCTCTAGAGACGACTGCGAGATGGTCCGCCATGCCGTAGCTAGCAACCCACAAAGCCCACCGGCAGCGATTCGACAGCTTTCAGCCGATAAAACGACCTATGTTCATAGTATCAGACCTGGTACCAGCCTAAATCTCGCTCGTGTCTCCCCGCACTCGATGCGTAAGCTGATTAACGAAGGCAATCACTATGCGAAGATGGTTATGGCCGGTCAGCTCGAGACACCCAAAGACATCCTGAATCGACTGGCAACCGATGAATCCTCAGGAATCCGAATGCGTGTAGCAGCCAATTCCAGCGCCGCACCATGGACCTTGTTGAAGCTAGCTGAAGACAGCGACGTTCGAGTTCGCGAGTGGGTTGCACGCAATAGTTACGCACCGTTTGCGGCGTTATCTATCCTGGCTGCTGATAGCGATCCGTACGTCAGAATTCTGGTCGCCAGGACTTCTTATCTTCCCCAGGAAATTCGAAAGGTAATGACCTACGATCACGATTACTGGGTAAGAAAAACGGCATGCCACCATGCCTGGGAATCGGCAAGCAGAGCGGCTCGAACACGATTATCAGCCGCTACGCCACCGTCTATTACGACACCAACGGTGATATCGGCTTCGATCTAGATCGAAGGATAGTGACATTTTTTTAAGCGTTCATGCATACAATCCCGCGCCATGTGGCATAAAACCTATGGTGCTGGACTGAATCATAAATAACCTTGTCGCTGACAAGACGGATCGCCGGTTTCGGCAACATCCGCCTATCAAATGTCGTCGGCTTGGTTGTAAGTAGACCATGCTTTAAGTTAAACTCTTCGCTCCTGGGCGAAAATCTCAGGAAC
>CAZISK010001033.1:0-2933 GCA_964541355.1 uncultured Candidatus Obscuribacterales bacterium | reverse complement strand
TTACCTCAAGGGATACGATAAACGTTCGGACCTCGAATTCCAGCGGATCTCCAACATCGCGGTTGACAGCAGTGATCTAAATTTGTTTCGCGAGATCATGCGCTCCGCTCCAGAATCTGTTCGAAACTACTGGTCGAAAAGCGATATCGGCACTCAACGGCTCAACGATGCATTCGGTCCGGGAATGTGGACAACAGCCTGTTGTTGGGCGATATCGCCCGTGCTGGCTGCAACATACATGGAAGTGAAACAGGAAAGCATTATGCAGGCAACGGACATCGCTCGCGACGGCCATGTCTCTCCGGCAACGCAAGTCTACATCAATCGCAAACTTCTGTCCGACAATGAGTCCGCTATCGAAGCTGCTCTCAAAAACATGACCGATCGAGAGAGAAAAGATTACGTTATAGGTAAGAAACTTTCTTCCAATATCTCGGATGCAGAAACTCAAGCGCTATCTCAGGTAGACAGAGATCGAGCCACCAAGTTTTATTCCGAGCTGCACGAACAGCTCAGAACATCGTCTGGCTACAACTTCATTCCCTGGGAGACCGACTGCAGCATCTGGGAGCTGACAAAATGGGAGGAGATGATTGCGGCCCCAGACGGTTCTCTTTTGACGAAACTGGCTTCGCACCGATTCACATGGAAGGATGATCCCCTTGATATGCCGCTCACCGATATTGAAAAAATGTCGGAAAAGGATTGGAATCGGCTGAGAGAACGAGACTCACGCGGCAACAGACCGTTCTACGATGAGGTAAAACGAACTCTCAGCACATATATGAATTCTCAGGAGATGCAACGATGCATGAATCTGATCGACGCGAAAATTCAGAGCAGCAGCTTCAAGCAGAGTCACGAGGTGCAGCGCTCGCTCCTGGATACAATCAATGACAAATCCGGCTGGCTCGAAGACAAGAACAAGCCGTTTGTCGCATTACAAAATCTGAGCAAGGAAGATATTCGCAAACTTCAAAGCAATGAAGATCGCTTTCGAGACAGGGTACAGCTGGCTCTCTATGAGGCACTGAACTCCGATCAGTATGGACTGGCCATGCGGCTGTTGGAACGAACAATTCAAACCGGCAAGCCGGCTCAGATGGAGTTGCACGAAAAGCTCAGACTGCAAGCTTCCATCGGCGGCACCGATAAAGGTGCATGTCTTCTTCAGATCGAAGAGGCTTTCAAAAAAGATCCCTCCATTCTTCAGCGATACACAAACGATCCCGCGGCACTAGCTGAATTTCGCACCGCATGCAAGACAGTTTTCGGCTCATACTACACAGGCGCCCTGATCGAGCCGCTTCTCAGCGGTAGCCCTATGGACCCGAAAACTCGCTTGACGAACAAAGTGAACATGGCTGAATTCGACAGGAAAATGGATCCTCTGACGCTGTCCAGGATGTTTTTGAGCATGGATCCGGCCGACAGGGCACAGTTGAACAATGACAAATCGTTTCGTCCGGAGATGTTTGCACAGATATACGAAAAACAGCGGAGCGCAATCAAGCACATCTGGAAGCAAGGCGAGATTCGTCCCGAAGACGAGCTATACATTCACCTGACCAGCAACAACAAGCAGCGGGCCATGGAATGTCTGACCCGACTATATGAAGGAGAGCTGGGCGGGAAATCAAAATCAGAGGTGGAAGCGATTGTCAAAGCTCGCTTCGGAAATTTACGAGAGGATTACAGAAACAAATACGGGGATATCGATAAAAGTTTTGAGCGCGTTTTCGGCGGCAACGAGTGGAAGGAGGCGCAGCGCTTACTATTCGCACATACCGGCAGAGAGCAGTTCTTACACTCGCTCAAGACTACGGTCGGCACTCGAGGCGAGTTCGGAAGCCAATTGACCGATTCCTGGGATGGTACCGGCATTCAATTGGACGACATGCTTCACCGTCTGGCTCGCGCGGCTACCGAGGATCCCGAAAAGATTCAAGAATTCGTCGATAAGCTCAACCACCTCGCCAAGCTTCACGGTCGCTCGCGCGAAGACGTTGCCAACGCCATTTTCGACGCCGCACTCCTTGCGGCAGGTATCTGCACTGGTGGATTGTCACTGGGACCGACGCTACTACTGGCGGTGACGGCAGGAGCGCTTACCAAGCCGCTATTGAAAAAAGCAATCGCCGGTAGTGACTGGGACGATAGAGGCAGCAATGTCGCATTTGAATCGCTAATGGGAGGCGTGGAAACCTTCTTCGGACTGACCTCATTCAATTTCTTCAAATTCGGTAACGCCGCCGGGGGAAGAGCCGCAGAACAGATAATAAAAGCCGAAGGCAATCTGTTGAAAAATGGTGCCACGAAGGAGTTTGCTCGCGAACTCAAACAACTTGTCGCAACTGAGCTCAACCAGGGTAAGCGAAAAATTACGGATGAGACGCTCCAGAAGCTTGCACAAAAATACGCCTCAGAAGGTAATACAGAAAAACTGTTCGGTTTGATCAAGAAGGAGCTCTTAGAAGCTATCACTCTTGAGAATAGGCAGTGGGCTCGAGCAGCAGCCAAAGAGATTCTCAACAATACCTCGAATGGTGGCTTAGCAGGGTTCACGACTGGAAACATTCGCGCAATGGCTGAAGCAAAGGACTTCAATGAATACGCCGACATAGTCTTTCAACACACCACATTCGGAGCGGGCGGCGCCGGCTCATTCTCAATAGTCGCCAAAGGTCTTCATACGCTGCCCGCTGCCAAAGACTACGTAAAAGGCAAATATACAAGCCCAGGTGAGCATCAGGTAGTAAAGCAGACTCACCCGGGCGGTTCAGACAAGGGCCCGCCACAAAAGCACGGTAATGAATCCACAGGCACCGGCAGCGGTTCCGACAACCTGCCACCACAAAAACACGGGAAAGAGTCCACGGGCACCGGCAGCGGTTCCGACAACCTGCCACCACAAAAACACGGGAAAGAGTCCA
>CAZISK010001032.1:0-2941 GCA_964541355.1 uncultured Candidatus Obscuribacterales bacterium | reverse complement strand
ACCATAAATAAGTTCTGGACCGCCCGGTAGGATGAACGGATCGAGTCTCGTGGGGGGAAGCGTCTTGATGTTCACATCCAACAGACCAGTTCTCTTCGAATCGCCAGGAACCGAAGAACTCTTTTGTTGGTTGGTATTAGATGTAGTATCAGGAGGTCCGTATCTAACCTCGCCTCTGCTATTTTCTCCAACAACCACCCATCCCGGCGGAATGTTTGTGCCAGACTGGGTGCCTCCCTCCTTTGATCCGGCTGCGGATTGAAGACCGGCATCGCTAGCGCTCTTCTCAGAGAAAGTAACAGCGCCCTTCAACCTACC
Source organism: uncultured Candidatus Obscuribacterales bacterium (assembly GCA_964541355.1). GTDB lineage: Bacteria > Cyanobacteriota > Vampirovibrionia > Obscuribacterales > Obscuribacteraceae > JADYXR01. Next base: position 2,623 of record CAZISK010001032.1, on the reverse strand, counting down.
AGCTTCTTTGTCGGAAGCTGATGACGGACTGGCGGTCTCTTTGTTCGCTTCCGGGTGCGCATCTGCTTTCAGAGGTGTATTCCCTGAACCATCCTCTTGTCCAGCGAAAGCACTTGGTGACGCACAAAAGGAGATTGTGCTCGTAAGCACTATGAGCAAAACTGTTTTTTGCATGTTAGTAAACTGGGGTCGATCGGATGCCTGAAGTTCAGAATCTCACGGTAAAACAACCTTACCTCATTGTCAAGAGGCACTTTGTCGAAGTTTCTGAATAAAATCCAAAAAAACTTTAGGCAAACGGAAGGGTTTAGCAGAGTGAAGATAACTTGGCGGGTCTCACGAGATCCTGATACCGGTCGCTAGAAGAAGCGTTGACCAAAAGCAACTTCATAGGCACTGTTCTGTTTCCGAACATGAGTAAAGCGCTGAGTGAAAGATCACTTACGACCCTTTATCTTGTTAAGAGCAAGCTCCGCTTCGCCACCTACTTCCGCATCCTTCACAAGTTTTTTCAACTCAGGAAGTGCTGACTTTGCTTCCAGTCCGATCGAACCTAAAGCCGCGATGGCAGCGACTTTCACGCTTGTATTCTTGTCCTGTAAAAGACCGCACAATGCTGGAACCGCGGACACAGCCTCCGGACCTAGACCAGCAAGTGACTTGGCAGCAGCCAGACGCGCGGTGTCAATTTCATCAGACAGAAGTTGCGTGAGTTCGGCCACCTGGCTTTTGGGAGCGGGAATAGTCTCCAATCCGCTAGCCGCTGCAGTACGCAAGTCCTTGTCGCCATTCTTTATACTCTCGACAAGCGCCGGGACGGCACTCGCCGCTCTAGCACCGAAGTCACCAAGTGCACGTGCCGCCAACTGCTTCACAACAGGCTCCGGATCGTGCTGAAGCGCATTGATAAGCGCCGGGACCGCCTGTTCCGGCATTTTGCCAATGTCACCAAGTGCGCTCGCCGCATAAGTGCGCTCATACCCGCCTTCGTCACTTTGCAAGAAGGTGATCAAAGCAGGGACAGCAGCACTCGCGGCAGGTCCGATGTTGCCGAGCGCATGCGCAACCTCGCCTCTCACCTGCATGGAATCATCGCTTTGCAGGATTTCGATCAAGGCTGGAATCGCGTTAACTGCAGCAGGCCCCATCTCTGTGAGCCTGAAAGCTGCTGACTTGCGTTCGTACCTATCGGAACTGGCGAGCTGCTTCAGCGCCGCCTGCACATCAGACTCCCGATACTCACCGGCAATTGCATTAGCCGTGTTAAGCAGGCACAGCGACAGCGCTAATACGGCGGCTACAGCTCTACTTCCGAACGTTGAAATTCTAGACATGAACATGCTCCCTGACAAAACCTAGCTGATAGACCAGCAACTTGCCGAATTTAGGATGTCAATTAAACAACAATTTTGGATCTTAATCAGGGTATCTATACTAAGTGAAATCGCGACTGTGGTTTTGGGCGAGCCAGAACTTGTTCAAGAATCGTTGGTGAAGCCAGTGAGTTTCAAGATCTCCGCTAAAGGAATTGTGATGGTTGCCGTGCCATTGCTCCTTAACTTGGTGATTCTTGCAGTTTTTTCATATCTGCTGAGACAAGAACAGCTTGATACCGCCCGCGAAGCAAGAGCCAGAGAATTTCAAAGACTGGGGAACAGGGTATATCGCAACGCGATCGACCCCATGCTCCTTGTTCTCCGATACGGAACTAATCCGACAGACAAATCGCTGGCGCGAAAATATGAGAACTGCAGGCAGGATATGGAATCCGCGCTGAAACAATTGCGCAGTTTCAAAATCGATGACAGCTCAGAGCCCATGAATTTGGACAGGTTGTATCGTCTTCATGTTCGCATCTTCAAGATATTGGACGCGGTGAAAGCTGCCATCGATCAAAATCGAGATGGCTTATTGCTGCTGCACCATCTGGAAATTCAGAACGAGATGGAGATTATGTCCAATGAATACCTGTCAGAGTTCGATGAAAAACTTGACCAATCCACGGCTAAGCAGAAGGCTTTTCACAACAGTCAAGAACGTTTGAAACAAATCCTCAAGTACGTGATTTTCCTTGGTTTCGGAGCCAATGTTGTGGTCAGCATCTGCCTGGCGCTGTTCTTCAGCAATACGATTTCTACTCGTCTCAGAGTTCTGCGGTCCAACATTCAGAGACTCGAACAACAACAGGAAGGGCTGAATCTGGACGAATTGAGAGGCGGCGACGAAATCGCCGAGCTCGGTAAATCGTATTCGCGCATGGCAACAATGCTTCAAGCCACCCGACTGCGGGAAAGGACCTTCATCGATAATGCAAGAGACATCATCTGCACCATCAACGAGGAGCTGATAATCACGCAGATCAGCCCATCTGCTGAATCGGTCTGGGGATATCGACCGGATGACCTTGTCGGCAGACGTATCAATTCTTTGACGGATGAAAAGGAATCGCCATTGACCGCGCTTTCCAACAACCGCGAAGTTAAAGGTTCTGAAGTTTCCCTTGAGTTCGAGAATTCGATTACGCACAAAATCGGTAAACCAATGGACATGCTCTGGTCGATAAACTGGTCACCAAGAGAGAAGGCTTTCTTTTGCGTGGTTCATGACATTACCGGAAGAAAGG
>CAZISK010001031.1:0-2952 GCA_964541355.1 uncultured Candidatus Obscuribacterales bacterium | reverse complement strand
GTCGTTCCTATATCGTGGGTGCGCGAGAACGCCAACCGGAAAGCCGACGCGCGCAAGCGCATTAGCAACGCCTTGGACGGATTGAAAGAGCGCCCAGGCAAGTTCACCACCGACGAATTGAGAAAGGCGGCCAAGTGCTCCAAAGAGACGCTCTATAACCACAAGGATATCTGGCGAAAGGATTACGAGGACTTAGCCGAGGGCTTCTTTGCAATCAGTACGGACGAATATAACGATGTGGTGGGGGCGGGTTCTACTCAAACCCAGCCCCCTACCACTTCTTTAGAACAAGATATGCCGCCCGGGCGCTTGGCAGCGCGGCGTATTGCCTATGAGATATCCATGCGATCCCAGAGAGATAAGCGGCAAGCACACAAGACCGCTCTCGGCTCTCAGGAGGCGTCAGAATCGACCTGGCAGGATGATGTCACCCGGTTGACTGAGAAACCGCCTTCTACGCTTTCTGTTCCTGAGATCAAAGTCCTACTGGCTATTCTGGCAGCCTATCTAGCTATGGCTCCTGATTATGAGAGCCAGTCTGTATTGCAGATGTATATATCTGAGCTGAAAGAACAGATGGTGACAGTCACGAACGGTCCGCAGCTAGTGGTTCGACCGCCCTAGCTGGAAATTTTCTGCGACCTCCGTATCGTTTTGATCGCAGATCTGTTATGATGATGCCACTGTATGTGGTGTAACTGATTCCACATTCCCGGCTAGTTTTCTAAAGGTGCAAGATGCACAGAGAGAACCGGGGAAGACGCAGCCCGCTTTTGTAAAAATCGCGACTTTCCCACCACTAACAAGTGTACTTTCTTGGCATCTGATTTTCAATCTGATACCACATCAGATTTCACTCATTTTCGCTGTTGTTCTTGATTTGGCACCTGGCTTGGTGATGATGCGGCTTCAACCTTTGATGAAACTACAATCGTGTCACCAGATGTGGTGCCAACAGTTTCCGGTCCGGGTGCTTGTGAGGTTATTCCAGGTACGGCAGAGCTGGCTGTCGTCGTTTTGTCTTCAATGGCAGGAAACGACACTTGAAATTTTGGAACGCCGTAGCGGAGCAAGTAAAGTCCAATTAGCCATACGGAAGCTGCGAGCGCGGTTGCATCGTAAATCTTGTGGAAGAGCGGAATGCTCACCGCATAGAACTCCAGAAAAGCTGCTCGTCCTGCCGCGGCTATCACGATGACCGGAATGGCGAGGGTGTAGAACCTCCACACCCATGTCCTGAACCCTTGCGCCTTCTTTACCAGATAGGCAGCGCTTTCACGCCGATACAGCTTTTCATCGCCAAGCAAACCCGAGATATGCTCCTCAAGCCGATGCAGGTAGTCGTAATGATTTTCGACAACGACAGTAACCTGATAATACCGAACAAGCAAAACCAGAAAAAACGTCCATGTCGAACTGAGAATCACAGCTCCTGGGAGTTTGTCTAGCAGCACTTTTACACCCAGGAAGCTGATCTCGGGGATGCCAGCTAGGTTGTATTGCAACTGGACAACAAGCAGTCCGAGAAGTGAGATGAGGATAAGAAACAGCCGGTCACGCTGCTTCTCGCGCTCGCGAATGTGCTCGAAGCTGACCTTGTGATGATCATGAAGGACATCCAGTTTCTTATCGTTATCCATGAACCTGATCAAGCATTGTTGACGGCTGCAATGATGGATTCAACGTTGAACGAGTGTGCCCACTTAGTGCCGTTGTTCAGGAGCGGTTGCGGCGCGTCATAGGAGCGCTCGATCTTGACCCCTATAAAGCCTTTTCCTTCTTCGTGACTCTTCCTTATCTCCCACCATTGCCAATTTCGCTCGCCAATCTCCTGTCGATCTGGGTGATTACTGTTGGCGTGCGCGCCGACAACAACCAAGCAATGGGTGGCGTTCCGTATTTTTGTGGTGAGAACAGCCTTTATCTTGCCTACATCGTTGGATTGTATTTCAGTCGGTGTGACATCGATGAATTCCAAGTCATTGCCTGAATTCGCAGCTAGCGCTGAGAGCAGGTATCGATAGTTTTTATCGTGTTCATAGTCAAAGCTGATGAAAATGCGCTTCTTCGCCATAACGCCTCCCTGATCTTGAAAACCCGATTCTAGCGCTGCTTTCAAAAGATTCCCTCAAACTCCCGTTTTTCTTAAATGTCGATCTGATACGCGATATATATACGGTGGTGCTCTTGATCAAACCGCGACTATCACGACTTTGGTTGAAGTCATTCATCGCCCTGTCCATCCGACTGTCTTAGCCGCAATCTCCGCTGTTTTCTAAGTTTACCGGCTGAGCGCCCACCGCCGTCAAGCCGTTCGGTTTTGCTTTGGTTTCGAGAACTCGCTCTTGCCGCCTTGACGGCAGAGCCCAGCCGGTCGCCCTCCGGGAGGCAGCGTCGCTGCCGAACCAACGCAAAGGAGGGCAACGATGGTAAGTGCTCGCGTACACGACTACGGTCTGGAACTCACTCAGAACAGTAAGGTCGGCTGGGCTTTCAGCCTCTCACGCCACGAATCTTGTGTCAATGCAACTGATATTTGCAAGAATCTGTGTTATGGAAATGGCGTCCGCTATCAGTCTGATGCTCAGCGTCACAAGCGGCTTCGCAACTTCAGGACGTGCGAGTTTCTCTTGCAGAAGGGCGGTCCGGAGCTGCTGGCACAGAACCTTATGGCACTTGTGGATCAGGCACGGCCTCTGGATTGGCTGGCTGCGCAAATCTCTGGTGAGCCAACAAATCTGCCTTACACGCTTCGTATTCATGATGTGGGAGACCACTATTCATGCGACTACGCGCGTGCATGGCTATTGGCGGTTCAAGAGCGGCCTCAATGCAAGTTCTGGTTCTATACACGCAGCTTCCTTGAGCCAAGCCTTCTTGCGGTGCTGTCGCAGCTTGCAAGTGAAGCCAATTGCCAGGGATTCTTGAGTATCGACAACGACAATTTTGAGC
>CAZISK010001030.1:0-2955 GCA_964541355.1 uncultured Candidatus Obscuribacterales bacterium | reverse complement strand
AGTATCAACTCGGGCTGGTTATATGTATATCTAGTCGATTTCAATTGATTGGTTTGATCCACTTAGAACTTTTTTTGAAAGGGTCAAAATCTTCTCGAAAAAATGATGTTCCTGGATGATTGGGTTACGTGCTCAGGTCGATAGTCCCTGTCTCCATCGACGATTCGCAACTTTCTGTATGTGACGTGTACGACATTCACAGGCAAAAGCCTGCGTGTCACATTCGGCGGGAAGGCACTGGCCCTAACACCAGGCACGCTTCACAGTGGTTTTTCATGTGGCAAAGACAGGGATGACGACGACCTCGCCACTTGACAGTGGATGCTCGTCAGGGCATTTCCGCAATCTATATAAATGGAAGCAACCTGGTAAATTGATTCCAACTCAGTTTCTGGGAAAATGTAGCGAGCGACATTTTTCTGGCTCTTGTCTTACTGGTGATTGTCAGGAGATATTCCTCCGAAGGTGAATCATGTCCGAATCAACACGAGTTGAGCGAGACTCGATGGGAGAGATGAGCGTCCCCGCGCATGCCTACTACGGCGCGAGCACTCAAAGAGCGGTGCTCAACTTCCCCATTTCAGAACTGCGATTTTCCCGTTCATTTATTCGAGCGCTTGGCTTGATCAAGTTTTGCTGTGCATCGGTTAATAAGGAGACAGGCGCGCTTGATGCCAAGACCGCTGATGCAATAATGCAAGCCAGTAGGGAGGTTGAAGGTGGAATGTTCGACGATCACTTTCCCGTCGATATCTTTCAGACCGGCTCCGGCACCTCGACCAACATGAATGCCAACGAGGTAATCGCCAATCGAGCGATTGAGATACTGGGGGGCCAACGCGGTGACCGGGGGCTGGTACATCCCAACGACGACGTCAATAAAGGGGTGAGCTCCAACGATGTAATCCCCACGGCTATTCACCTGGCGGCTCTAATTGACATCAATACCGGCTTGAAGCCTGCGTTGACGCTTCTTGCCGAAACACTCGGGCGAAAAGCGGATGAATTCATGCCGGTGATAAAAACGGGTAGAACACATTTGCAGGATGCTACACCGATTCGACTCGGCCAGGAGTTTCTCGGATATGCCGGGCAGATGGAGCGAGCGCTCGAGCGGCTTGAATACGCGCAAAAGAGGTTGTCTCAGGTGGCTCTGGGTGGTACTGCAGTTGGTACCGGTATCAATACCACGGTCGGGTTTGCCGGGAAGGTGCTGGCAAAGTTGTCGGCTACAGTTGGTTTTGAAATTCGCGAAACTACCAATCATTTTCAGGCACAGAGCACACTGGACGAAATAGTTGATGCTTCGGGGGTTTTGAAAACAATTGCAGTGAGTTTGATGAAAATCGGCAATGATATTCGATGGCTGGGATCCGGTCCAAGAGCCGGCATCGGTGAAATAGCACTTCCGGAGGTTCAGCCGGGAAGCTCGATCATGCCTGGTAAGGTGAATCCGGTGATTGCGGAGTCACTGTGCATGGTATCAGCGCAAGTCATCGGCAACGACTGTACCATCGCCGTTGCGGGGCAATCAGGCAACTTCGAGCTCAATGTAATGATGCCGGTCGCCGCTTACAACCTTTTGCAATCCATCAATCTTTTGGCTAGAGCTGCCGAGAATTTCTCGAAGCAATGCGTAGCGGGCATCAAGGCGACCGAGCGTGGTCCCCAGGTGGTAGAACAAGGTTTGGCGTTATGCACGGCGCTGGTTCCTGCCTTAGGCTATGACGCCGCCGCCAATATCTCTAAGGAAGCATACAAGACAGGTAAGACGGTACGTGAGATTGCCCGCGCGACCACAAAGCTTTCCGCGGACGAACTCAAGCAACATCTCGACCCTTTCAAAATGACGGAGCCTGATCGTGATGAGTAACAAGACCGATACACGCGATATGAAATGGGCGACTGCGATCTGCGGACCGGAAGCGCTCGGAAAATCTCGAGATGAGTTCGCTCGTGCTTTTGAGAGATGCGCCTCCGAGATTGTTGAGCAGCTAGGCGAAGGCCCAGTCGATCTAATCGTCGGCTTTGTCTCTCCTCATTTCTCGGACTTCTTCGAAGAAGTTCCGGCTCTGGTCAGAGACTCCTTCCCGTCTGCAACTTTTCTGGGCTGCTCGGCCGGCGGTCTGATAGGCGGCGGCAAAGAGGTCGAGCACAAAATGTGTGTTGCACTAACCGCTGCTCGAATGCCTGAAGTAAGTATTGCCGGATTTCACATCTCCACGAGCACACTTCCATCACCGGACGATCCGCAAGAGAAATGGGAGAGCTTGACAGGTTTCAAGAAAAGCGATGACCCTGCCTTCATCCTGATACCTGACCCGTTTTCCGTTCATTCCGACGATGTTATTCATGGATTGGATTTCGCCTTTCCAAATGCCGTCAAGATTGGCGGTCTGGCGAGTGGTACGCACGAACCAGGTACCAATGCCCTTTTCCTTAACGATCGAATCTACCGAGAAGGAATTGTCGCGATCGGTCTCACCGGTAACGTCATAGTGGACACGGTAGTAGCTCAGGGCTGCAAGCCGATCGGGCACCCAATGCGAATAACTCGCTCGAGGAAGCACCTACTGCTTGAACTTGATGGACAGCCGGCGGTCATTGCTCTAAAGGAGATTATGGACGGCTTGAACGGTATTGATAAAACGCTCGCCCGGGAATCCATGTTCCTCGGATTGGTGATGGAAGAAAAAAAGGATCAACATCGAGCCGGCGATTTTCTGATCCGCAATATCCTTGGAATTGAGCAAACGACAGGGGCCCTGGTCATTGGCGAGATTCTCGAGGATACCCGCACCGTGCAATTTCACGTCCGTGATGCTGCCACATCAGCAGATGACCTGCGTTTTTTGTTAAAACGATACCGGGACGAAAAGCTGGATGGAGGAACGAAGTCAGCCAAAGGCGCTCTCCTGTTCTCCTGTCTCGGTAGGGGCGCGCATCTTTATGGAC
>CAZISK010001029.1:0-2957 GCA_964541355.1 uncultured Candidatus Obscuribacterales bacterium | reverse complement strand
TCGATCGGTACATCAGTCAACCCAAAATCATCAGCTCCATGGGCGCCCTGCTTCAGGCCTGCGCCTGTCGACTTCGACCTGGCCGCTTTCCGTGCAGGTGCCCCGGCGATCTGCAGAGTCGGCGGCGAGACATCCTGCAACCATTTTTCGAGCATCCTCTCCAGCTGAATCATAGTCACCGGTTTGCTCAAATAGTCGTCCATACCAGCGGCTATGCACTGTTCACGGTCCCCGGACATGGCATAGGCAGTCATGGCGACAATCGGCACATGCCCGCCTTTCAAAGATTCACGTTTCCTGATTTCGAGCGTCGCGTCGAAGCCGTCCATCACCGGCATCTGACAATCCATCAATATAAGGGAGTATTCGTTGTCGAACGCTTTTTCGACCGCTTCGGCACCATTGGTTGCCACATCCGCGACGATACCGAATTTGTCGAGCTGCTTGACCGTGAGATTGCGCATCAGCGAGTTGTCTTCCACAACTAGAATAGGCAAGGGCTCGGCCACTTTTCGTCTGGCCAGGGCGCGTTGCAGCACGACCTCCTGCGAATCGGTCAGCGCTCCGGAATCTTTTCGCTTCCATAAGGCAGCGGAAAGCAAATCCATTCGGCGAATCGGCTTGAACAGGCAGAGATCCGCTCCGCGCTCGTAGGCTAGCTCAGCCAGTTCGCGCTGGTGCCCATCAACCATAAAAATCACGTTGATACTTTTGAAACGCGAATCTCGACGCACCGCATCAACTATGCTCAATGGATCTACTTTGAGCCCCCCGGCGTCGATCAGAACGGCTCGAACGCTCAGTCCCTCTCCAGCCGTACTATCCAAGCCGTAGAGCATGCCACCAATATTGGTGGCGGTCCGAACCTGAAGCTTCTCGGCCTCCAGATATGACGTAACCAGGGACTTCACACTCTTTGAGCCACCAACAAGATAAACGACCAGATCACTTCTCACCGGCAGGTCTGAAGACTTAATCTCGACGACACCCTGAGCGGCAGGCAACCTCAGTGTGAACCAGAAAGATGAGCCCTGACCGTGCGTACTCACAAGTCCAATCTCGCCATCCATAAGATCGACCAGACGTTTGCAAATCGACAGGCCAAGCCCAGTGCCACCGTATTTTCGAGTAGTCGATCCATCAGCCTGGACGAATGGCTTGAACAGGCGTTGCCGCACGGAAACAGGGATGCCGACGCCGTTGTCGCTGACTTCGAATCTGACGTATTCCAGACCAACTCCTTTACCGTCATGCCACGAGCCCACGGTGGAACCGTCGCGATTGGACGCTATTACTCGTACAACGACCTCACCCTTATCGGTAAACTTAACAGCATTGCTGACCAGGTTGACCAGGATCTGTCTTATGCGGACCGGATCTCCGGTAACCAGCCGCGGTAAGAAGGGGTCGATATGCGTGACCAGCGAAAGCTTCTTGGCGGCGACCTCTCTGAGAAAAAGCTCGACACTGCTTTCGACGATCGTCAAAAGTTCGAAGTCGATCATCTCGAGCTCAATCTTATCCGCTTCGATTTTGGAGAAGTCAAGAATATCGTTGATGATGGAGAGAAGCGCATGGGCCGAGTCACGAGTGGTCGCGGCATAGTCGGCCTGCTCGGCATTGAGGCTTGTCTCCAGAAGCAGATCGCACATGCCGATCACGGCGCTCAACGGAGTCCTCAGCTCGTGCGAGATGTTGGCTACGAACTCCGACTTGAGCTTCGAGGCATCGAGCGCTTTCTCATAAGCCTGCTCCAACTTCTGGGCCATGTCTTCCAGCTCTTTGTTGACGATGGTCAAACTTCTGAAGCGCTCTTCCAGATCGAAGTTAAGCTTTTTGATCTCCTCTTGCGCGCCCTTGAGATCGGAGACGTCCATGAGCAGTCCGTTAAATAGAATGTCACCATTATCGAGACGCTCAGGACTGGAAGAGGCGCGCATGTAACGCAATCCATCAGGCGTTTTGAAGCGACCTTCATATCGGAAAACCGACATGGTATCGCACGATGTCCGGATGGCCGAGTACATGGTCTCCAGATCGTCCGGATGCACGGAGCTGAAAGCCAGCGCGCTGTCGGCCTGGATCGCTTCAGGCTCGTAGCCCAGAAGATCCTTACAACCTTCGCTGACATAGGGAAAGCTCATCTTGCCGTCCGTCCCGACCAAAAACTGGTAGATCATCCCCGGCATGTGCTTGCTGATCTGCGTGAAGCGTGCATTGATTTCGATCAGTTCTTGCTCCGCATTCTTACGATCGGTGATGTCATAAGCAACGGCGTATATGCTGTCACCAAATACAGTGGCACTCCAGCGCAGCCAACGCACCTGCCCGTCACGTGTGACATAGCGGTTTTCGAAGTCACGAACATGACCCGCCTCTCCCAGCTGTGCAGCAATCTCGAATGTCTTCTCACGATCATCCTCGTGCACGAACTCGAGATAAGGTCTCGAGCAAAGCTCCTCGAGCGAATAGCCGAGACGCTCGCTCCATACCGGATTGAGACGGGTGAAGTAGCCTTTCGTATCGGCAATACATAAAAGCTCGCGGGAAAGAGTGAAAAACACATTGGCACCGGCAAGCTCCTGTGTGTGCTCTTCGACTTTCGACTCCAGTTCGTACTTAATTTTGAGCAGCTCTTCTTCGGCGTACTTGAGTTCGCTGACATCCGTTGCAAATACGATAAGCCCTTCGACTTTGCCGTTCTTTATGTATGGAACCTTGTCGGTCGAAACCCAAAAGCGCTCCCCGTTTTTCCCCCGGAGCTCTTCTACAATGCGGCGCTTGGGCTTGCCGCTTTTGATCACCTCGAGATCGTCCTGATAGTACTTAGCTGCATCGCGAGGATAGATCTCCTCCGTCTGCCGACCGACAATCTGTTCGACAGGCAGACCGGTGACCTCCGCTGCGTGTCCGTTGCATGCCAGTATGCGATTGTGCTTGTCTTTGTACCAGACCAT
>CAZISK010001028.1:0-2963 GCA_964541355.1 uncultured Candidatus Obscuribacterales bacterium | reverse complement strand
TCTTGCTCCTCGGACAGGAAGCGCGCGAAGGTACTGTCAAGAAGTACCCAAAGGACAGCGTTATTGCCAAGACGTATGACAAGGTAGCACCGTCTGTGGTGAAAATTGAAGCGACCAGGCCCGGTGCCATAAAAAGCACCACCGAAACATCTTTTGGAACAGGTTTTTTCGTAGCTGAGAATGGAGTTATAGCCACTAACGATCACGTGTTTAACGGCTTCGACGAAATCAAGATCAGGACAGCCGACGGCAAAGTATACAAAGCAAAGGTTCTCGCCGAAGACAAAGTAAATGACGTAGCTCTATTGAAGATTACTCCCGAAGAAGGAACGAAGTACGAACCACTGCAGATGGAGCCTGATTCCAAGTCAATAGCCATGCAACAAAAGGTCATGGTCCTTGGTCACGCAAAAGGATGGGATAAGACGTATCTATCAGAAGGTGAGGTAGTCGGTGCGACCGCCGTCAAAAAGGTCGAGCCCAAGCCGAATCCTCCGGAAGAAAATCCCGACAAGCGCATCGTCGCCATCAAAGCCCACGGCGAAGATGGCGGAAGCGGCGGACCCGTTGTCAACGAGAATGGAAAAGTCACTGGTCTTGCAGAACTCGCAAGCGACAGCGCCAAAGGTCAGCATGTTTTCATGACTCTAGTGGAGCCGCTTAACGCATTGATCGACAAAACTTTGGTCAAGAAAAAATAATCCGAAAGATTCACAGATTGGTCAGGTCCTGGTTAGAACCGCCACTTAACCTGTAAAGAGATTCCACTACCTTGCAGGGAGTACCTTTGTGACCTTCTCAGAACGAGTATATCCCGGCGGGGATACTCTCAACTTCAGTCCAAGATCTCTTCAGCAGTCTCCCCTTCATGACGAGTTCTTTGAAGAAATGAGGGAAGAGTCTTTCCATTTCGCACCAGAAATGGTGGCGTTTACACCGCAACGCAACAACTACATCAGTGAAACTGTAACAGACGAACAGGTTAATCGCTGGTGGCATGTTGGCCATCCATTCTCGCAGCTGGCACGCCTGAGACGAGAGGATGTGGATGATAGAGCCGTGCGCACACAACTGGAGTCGATACGGCGTGAGATTAACCAATACGGTACTGATCCGGCGGATGCTATCGTCGACGCTATGCGTAGAAATAGAGTTCTCGTTTTTGGAGAACATCATTCTCCCGACAACCCGCCTCGACAGCTTCTAATGTCAAGCTTTAGACGATTGAGAGAGGCTGGTGCGACCCACGTGGCAATCGAGGCATCGGTTTCACTTCAAGAACATCTAGATCAATTCAATAATGGCGCCGACATCGAACGAAATCGACTTCCCAGATTGCTAAGAACAGATAGCTACGTTGCGACATTGGAAGCAGCACGAACAGCCGGTTTAAGAATCGTCGCAGTCGATAGGAACCGGACCCCCGATGACTATGCATTGAGAGACGCACACATGGCAGACAGCATCTCTCGAATACTTGAGAATCCTGACAACAAAGTCGTGTTCTGGGTAGGCAGTCGCCACGGACGCGAAGGTCTGCATCCCGGCGAAGGGGCCATAGAGCGTGCAGCCAGTCTTTTGAGACGAAGATTTCCGGTCTGTTCGGTCCTCGATCAAGACGGAAGTACCATGAGCGGATTCTTGTGTGATTTTGCCGCCGGCGAAAATGGAGTTCGGCAGCCAGTGGCTATTCCAATGCGTGAGGCTCGCACCATCGCCGGCACTTATATATTCAATGGGCGACTAATCAATCCTCGCAATCATCAAGAAGATCAGGACCAGACGTATGGTCAATGGAATATGGTCATACTCTATCCACACCGTCGTCAGAGATAGCATAAAAAAAAGAAAAAATTGCCGCTGATGAAACAAATACATACAGCGGCAATTATGAATGTTTATGAACTGATTTAGCTGAGCATCGAAGCCGAAGCGGTCCGATCAGCCTTGTCCAGCGCGGCTACTCGCAGCACTCGAGATCTACCCGCCTCCAGAACGAACAGAGCTCCGTCGGAACCAAATGCGACACCAGTCGGATTGATTAGACCCGATAGGAACGACTCGGTTCTGCCCTCTCTGTTGACTCTGATTACGGTACCTGCCCGGCCGGCTGTGACGTATAGACGTCCCAGACTGTCCATGGCGAGGTTGCCGTCATAGCCATCAGCGAAGTTGAAGCTATCCGACTCGGCTACATTGACTCGCGATACTTCTCGACCGTCGAGAGATCGCTTGACAATAGATCCGGTGGCGTGCTCGAGGCACCACAGGAAGCCGTCTGGATCAAGGAGCAAGCCTTGCGTACCATGGCCGGGTCCACCTATGAGAACCTCATACTCGCCGGTACGATCTATTTTAAAGATGCCGCCGGTGTTGGATGGGAAGTTAGAAACATATACTTCTTCGCGCGGTCCAATTGCCAGATCGGACAAGAACGTACCACCACCTGTGAGGGCACCGTCCAACTGTGCAAGGATACGACCGGATTTGTTAGGGTCAATCTTGTAAACGGTGCCTTGAATGGTGGCAACGTAGAGGACGCCTTTGCGATCGAAGCGCAAACCAGATATGGTGCTATTGCCTCTAATGCGGGCGTACTCACTAGGTTGTCCGGAGCTGTCGACGAACCAGACACTGCCGTCGCAGGAGAAATAGATTCCGCCTGGTCCAGCAGTCATACGTGAAAATCTATTTGAATAAGAGGCATTCAATTGAGAGAGAACGCGCACCGCGTAGCCGCGAGGCGCATCAGGCAAGTCAATAACCGACTGGCCCTTGCCATTTTCCTTGCTCTCCTTTTCATCGGGAGCTTCGTAGTTATCCTCCAGCTCCTCGATTTCAGCGGTGGTAATGTCAATGTGTAAAATCAGATGAAGCGGAATCAGTATTCGACGAATGTGAATCTGCCCATCGCTCTCATGTGAATACGATTCAACATCGATGTGATCATGGTCAACGCCGAG
>CAZISK010001027.1:0-2986 GCA_964541355.1 uncultured Candidatus Obscuribacterales bacterium | reverse complement strand
AGCAGCACACAGCGGCTCAGCCGAGTTGACTCATGAGAGCGCCAATCGTGCGAAGAATGTTGATCCTAATAAAATCGTCACAGGAAGCGGATTCATCATCGTTTCGTCCAGCCAACCGGATCAGATGAGCTGGAGCAATATTTTCTCGACCAACCTGATCGCAGCTCTCAAAGCGAACGACGGATTGATACCACTTGGAGATGCTTTCGACAAAGCCAAGACTCAAACTGAATACGATACCACTCACGGTCAGTACACGGCTCAACAAACTCCAGTATTGAAGAGCGATTGGAAAGGCAAGGACCTGATCATAGGAGCACAAGCCGTCGAACAGGCATCCACGATTCCAATCAATGTCGCCGATTTTTTGGCAGCGGAATCTTATTACTTTCGTGCCAACGATCTGGTTACTCAAGGCAAACTGGATGAAGCAATAGAGCAGTACAAAAAGGCGCTCGAGACTGACTCCACCTACGCCGATGCGCTCGCCGATCTGGGCGCGGTGTACGCGCTCAAGAAGCAACCGGAGGAAGCCTTGACGGTTTATCAAAAAGCTATAGCAGAGCGCCCGAACGACGCCTTGTACCGCGCCAATTACGCAAGAGTTCTGGCCCAGCTCCATCGTACTGATGAAAGCAAAGCCGAATTGGAGAGAGCCTATCAAATCAATCCCAAAGACAAGGTCGTGCTCACGGCTCTGGCGGGGCTGTTGCTTAAGGAGAAACAGAGCAGCAACGCAATCAAGTACCTGACGGAAGGAATCGCTATCTATCCAAACGCCTCGGATCTATATGACAGACTGAGCTTCGCTCACGCGCAAGCAGGCAATGTACCAGAAGCTGTGATCAACGCTCAGAAGGCGGTAGAACTGGATCCAAAGTCTTTGAGCGCCAGACTGAACCTGGGCTCAACTCTAATGATCGCCGGCAACGTCAACCAGGCTACCAAAGCCTATATCGAAGCGACAAAACTGGCACCCCAGGACGCCAACGCCCACTATCTGCTCAGCAAAACCCTGGAGCGAACAGGGGATCTCAACGGCGCCAAAGAAGAGCTTCAAACTTTTATTAAGCTGGTGGAGCCTAACGATCCAAGGAAAAAACAGGCCGAAGAAAAGCTTTCCAGCATGTAATAAACCGGTCTGACTCAACGTTCACAGCCCGACATCAGAGCTTTAAATAACTAAGTTTAATCTGGTTAATCCGCCTGCTTGACAATCCATGTATAGTATTTATCTATAGCGATGCATTCGATGACACTGGTAAGCCCGAATGCATTCGATGCTCCAGTCAGCTGCTACCAAAGAGTTACAACCTAAAATGTCAGACTTGCAAGAAAACGTTCAACGGGTTCAGGCTATTCCAGCGCCTACGCCCCGCTCCACGGTCACTCTACCGAGTATGGAGACGGCCAAAGGTATAAATAAATCGCTGTCTATTTTCATACATCCGTTCACACGGATGCACAGAATTCCAGTGTTCAAGCGCCTCTGGCTTTATCTAACCATGATGGCGGTGTATGCAACTTTCGTGAGTTGGATCGCGGATCAGGGCATCTCGAAACAGATCTTCAAGGAAGCCAGCAATGCTGCTTACATCAGCGCAGTGTTCGGATTGCTGCTGGTCGTCCGCACCAACTCAGCTTATGAGCGCTGGTGGGAAGGCCGCCGACTCTGGGGTCAGTTGGTCAACGATTCCCGCAACCTGACTCTGAAGGTGCAAGCTTACTGCGTTGTGCCCGCCAACGAAAAAATCAAGATCGGCGAACAGATTGTCTCTTTCGCCTTTGCGCTGAAGCATCATCTCAGGGACTCCAGACCGACAAAAAGTCTTCCCGGGATGCAGTCATTCGATCAGATTCCGAAGAGTTATCACCTACCGTCTCAAGTAGCTCTAAGAATCTATGAAACCGTCAATTCATGGCGACTGAAGAATCAAATATCCGAGATGGGTCTTCTCGTTCTGGACCCGCATTTGAGAGCCTTTATGGACATTGCCGGCGCCTGCGAGCGAATCAAAACCACTCCCTTGGCCGTCTCCTACCGAGCTTTCATGCGCCAGGGTATCGCACTCAACCTGTTGATCATGCCGTGGATAGTTGGTCCGCAGCTCGATCTTTGGATAAGCCTGCCATTGATTCTAGTGGCATCATACTTCCTGGTCGGTCTCGAACTTATTGCCGAAGACATCGAAGATCCATTCGGTCTCGACGGGGATGACCTGCCGCTTGATACGATTTGCGGCAACATTCAGAAGTCGATTTCCGAAATCTCCGCAACTGCGCTTATGAAAGATGTGGATGCAGGTATCGATTTCGACCCGTTGAAGTACACGAAATCGATCAAGGCCGTGCATATAGATCCGCTAAAAATGGAAGAAGATTAGTCCGAACGAATAGCAGTCCCGAAGC
Organism: uncultured Candidatus Obscuribacterales bacterium; assembly: GCA_964541355.1. Taxonomy (GTDB): domain Bacteria; phylum Cyanobacteriota; class Vampirovibrionia; order Obscuribacterales; family Obscuribacteraceae; genus JADYXR01. The sequence goes on along the minus strand of CAZISK010001027.1, from coordinate 577 downwards.
GCGCGAGATCAGGTTGCTCGGTGTCGGCGAGACGGGCGGCGCCATTTTGCAAAGCCGTTCTCACGGACGTCGATTTAGTTATTCCCTTTCATCGATTCACCGGAAACAGCTCGAATCGGTCAAGTGACAGTTACCGGATTTAAAACCGGGTCGTCATTCCCGACTGAGGCGGGCTAGATCAGAGCGACCGTGTTGCCCTGCGTCATGGAGCTCTTGAGCGCTTCGATGGCGCGCGCCACCATGAAGTCGGCGGATTTGTCTTCGGCACCGAGATTGGTGCCGCCCACGCTCACGGTGAAGGAGAAGCTCTTCTTGTTGTGAGCGACTATGTGCTCTTCCATCTTCGTGCGAACGCGTTCAGCAGCGACCTCGACACCGGGCGCTGGCGTCTCGGGCAGTATCACGCCAAAGGTATCGTCGCGGCAGCGTCCGGCGATGTCGACGTCGCGGATCGAGCCGAGCAGGATTCGACCGGTGCTTAAGATTACCGAGTGCTCGAGCTTGAGACCATGCTGCTGCGAAATCTCGTGCAATCCGTCTATAGTCACCAGCAATAGTGCCAACTCGCGCTCGTAGC
>CAZISK010001026.1:0-3005 GCA_964541355.1 uncultured Candidatus Obscuribacterales bacterium | reverse complement strand
TGAGGAGTTTCATCTACCGATGTCGAATCGTCGGGAGGTGAATCTTGAAGTTGAGGAGTTTCGTCTGCCGATGTCGAATCGTCGGGAGGCGAATCTTGAAGTTGAGGAGTTTCATCTACCGAAACGTCGGGAGATGATTCTTGAGGTTGTCGAGTTTCATCTACCTTTGTTGAACCGTCAAGAGAAGATGCTTCTTGAGCTTGTTGAGCTTCATCTCCCGTTGTTGAAACGTCGGGAGAAGATGCTCCTAGAAGTTGCTGAGTTTCATGTTCTCCAGGTGCTTCTTCTAAATCAGTCGAATCGTCGAGAGGAGATGCTTGCGGTAATTCATCCCGCCCAGCCGAAGCGTCCGAAGGAGACTCATCAGGGCGCGGCAGAGCGTCGCTTGTCTCAGCCGAATCCACGGAAGCAGGTTTTTCCGCTAGTTGAGGGGATTCGTCCTGTCCTGTTGGAGCGTCCACGGGATGTAGCGACGAACTTGATGAAATCGCATTATCGGAAGCGCTCGTACTGTTGACATTGTCTGGTTCCCCTGCTCCAACATTAGCCGATTCAGCCGGTTTGGAACTACTGGTAGGTTTCGGTTCTTCCGTCATACCAAACGAATTTAGCGATCCTATAATGCATTTGAATAACCTTTACCATACCACAATCTGTCAGCCCAGTCTGGGGCAGAATGGGCGTCTTGGTTGCCGCTTATGAGCACGGTCTATTGCACGATGATTGATCCTGGTCCGTGTCGTTTTGCTTCGGCAAGAGCTCTATAGGCTACGTCAAGCCATTCTGTCACCGAGCGCTCGGTTTTTAGACTGGCTACACCGAATGTGACACTAGCGTTGAACGTACCTTCTTCCGATTTGAAAAGGGTCCGTTCGAATTCACTTTTGATCATCTGTACGAGCGTAAGCAGCTCATCTACGGAAAGGCTGTCTGCCACGACCGCGAACTCGTCTCCTGACAGGCGACCGACTACGCCGAATTCGCGGAATGTCCGTTTCAAAATATCCCCGATTTGCGATATGACCTTTTCGCCGACTGAGAAGCTGTAGCGATCGTTGATCGATGCCAGCCCGTCAATGTCGAGTACGAGCAATACTGGATTGATCGATGCAGTGCGTTTGATTCTCGTAGCTGCATTCATGAACTCGGCATAGGCAAGAGATCCGGTCAGCCCATCTCGACCGACTAGACCTTTGATGGCTCGGTAACGTTCGATTCGCCCTGCAATGGTCGAAACCAATAGCTCTGGTGTTGCAGGTTTGATTAGGTAATCATCTCCTAGTCGCTTGCCTCTCACCTGATTTTGTAACTGATTCTGGGTTGTCAAAAAAACAATTGGAGTGGTATCAAACTTGTCGTTCTGCCGTACGAACTTGGCCAGGTCAAATCCGCTCATCTCACCGAGAATCAAGTCGAGCAAGATCAGATCCGGTTGAGAGGCGAGTAGACCCTCTTCAAACAGTTTTGGATCGGTCATCACCATTGGCTCGAAACCAGCGGAATCCAGAAATGCATGCATAGCGGCCGCCTGGACCGGATCGTCTTCGACAACGAGAATTTTGTATCTTGGCGTACAGATCCTTTCGAATACTCGAGTCGCTTTCGAGGTCAGGGCATCAAACTCCGCCCGGCTATTCCAAAAGTCGTCGCATCCAGCTTGGATAGCAGTGATTTTCTCGTTGAAGGCCCCCTCTTCTCCGACCAGCACGATTGGAACATCTTCTGAATCCGGCTTCTGTCTGACCAGTCTGGCAAGCTCCAGAGGAGAGCCACCTTTGATGGCTGTGTCGATCAACAGCCCGTCTGGTAAGCGCTTGCTGAATAGAGCCGATCGGGCGCTTGCAAAATCTTGCGCCGACTCTGTCTTGAAGCCCAGATCTTTGAAAATACCAATAAGCGCGACGGCGGCATTGCCTACGAGAAAAATTGTGCGCTTCAGTGCGTCCAGCGATTCTTGCGTGGTGTGGGAGGTTGAGGAGCCTGATCTTTGCGATACACCTCGATCCTCTCGATAAGCCATGAGCAGGTGGTAAAGGTTGTTGGTAAGACGCATGAGCTGATCGATCGTCATCATCATGGTCGTCAGATCTTGATTGCCAAGTTGTGCCGATAGATCTTCGGCCGCAATTGCCCGATCGCAAAAGTCTCCCATGTCATACAGACCACCTGAGCCGGCTAGTCTGTGATAGAGCTGATGAAGGTCCAGAATCTGCTCTTTCTTTCGCGGATCCTGTTTGATCGCTGCAAGCAGGTTGCGCACCTTTTCAATGCGTTCTAGTGAGATTACGTAAAACTGCTCGCGTGCCTTTTCGACCGTTCGAGCAATGTCATCGGAGATATAACTATCGGTCATCCAGCTACCTTGCGCGTAACCCGTTAAAAGTCTGGCACGATCTCCCTAACTGTTGCGAGGATGTCATCAATCTTGAAAGGCTTCATCAAGAATCTGTCGGCACCGGAGCCAATACCGTCCTCTTTTCGTCCGCGCATGCCTGTAAGCATTACTACCTTGGCAGCTCCGTTTTGCGACCTGTACTGCTTCAGTACCTGAAGCCCTTCCATGTCCGGCAACTGCCAATCAAGTAAAACGACGTGAAAGCCTCCGGTTTCGAGCTCTCTAAGCGCATCTTCTCCCGTTCCGACAGCTCTGACTTCATAGTTACTCGCTACGAGACAGTCCAGCATGAGGTCCGCAAGAAACTCGTCATCTTCAACAATCAAAATTTTGAGCATCAGTGAAGCTGGGACCATAACTCAAGCCGACTCGGTCGTCCGTTTTATACCCTCTGCCAACCTGCTTGAAACGCCGCTGGATTGAGGGCTGACCCCAGGACGCTTGATTTTCGTCCCGGTCGCAAGACTACGGATGCGATTGTAAACGAATAAGTCTCCCCTGTGAAGCACAGATAACAAACGGATAAAAGTGTTTCGCGCATTTATCTCGAGTGGTAGCGTATTTGGTGCTTACACAATCGATCAAAAACACGACTGTGGCATCGTATATG
>CAZISK010001025.1:0-3012 GCA_964541355.1 uncultured Candidatus Obscuribacterales bacterium | reverse complement strand
TCACACCTTGCTCTACACAAAACAGTTTCGAGATTGTGCCCCATGCACGCACCGACTCAGACGGCCAAGTGTCACCACTCGCGCCACCACCAGGCGAAAGGGACTCGGCGTACACTGGTCGAGCATCGAAGTGCGGTTCCAGATTCATAGCCATTCTACCTCCGTGCGTGCGATTGCGTATCTAAGCTGATCCTATCGCTTCGATGTTACAGGGCCGTAAAGAAAACGAATTCTGATTCGAGATTACGTATCGTTGTTCGCTACCATCCGTGATTGCAAGGACGACCATCGAATGAATGGTCGTCCTTGATCTCCAGGAGTGATTCTTTAACTTACTGAGGCAACGGATCTGGTACTACTTCTTCTTCGTAGGCAGTTCAATCTCCGGTCCCTTGGCGGTCGTCCTTATCCATCCACGCGAGGGATGCTTAACCATGCCAGTCCGATCACCTGATTCGAACGTCCGGAGAGCCTCCTCGTCCGTCACTGACTTACCGTGATAGACAGTCAATTTATCACAATTCCTGACGACTACAGGGCCGTTTTCAGATTTGATTTTCTTGCTTAGCGAAGATTCTAATGCCTTTACTCCGTCCATTCCCTGAGATTCGAATGCGTAGAGAATCGAACGGCCAATCTCCCGGTGTGCATCGGTGAAATCACCAGGTTTGGAATTATCAAAGGAATTCGCAAGTTCAGTTGCATCCTTCAATCCCTTTCCATCTCCTCCCTGCTTTCCGAAGCCGGCAATAACGGAATCCACTTTCAAATTGCTATCAAGTTTGGTCACCCAGTCGTACGGTTGAGCTCTATAATCGCCGGCACCTTGTATTCCGTAATGTTTCGCTATTTCGAAGGATACCCCATGGTCCGCTCCGTGTTTGTGGATTCCAATTGTTCCGAAGTTACTTCCGAACTTCACGTCAAATCCTTTGTCAGCGAGTTGCTTAGCCAATTCAGCTCCCAGCACATCAACCCTTTTTCGATCACCGTTGCATGTTTTCAAAGCAGATTGCATCGAGCTTGATACCTTCTCTGGATCACCCGAGAATGGCCTGCGACGCCGACACAATAGTCACGGAATCAGTGTATTGGACAGCAGCTTCAAGTTTGGCAAATTCCGAAATTCATTCTGCTCAAGCGAAGCTGTTTTTTCAACCGAAAACGATTTCGAAGACTATAATTGGTTTGCTAAACGATCGCCCGAGGAGCATTATGGTCAAGCCGGGAAGCTTTCTCTTAAGCCGATGGATCTACCTGCGCCTACTGGGGTTGATCTACTTTGTGGCGTATGGCTCGCTGTCGGTTCAAATTTTGCTGCTCAGCGGAGCCAATGGAATCCTACCAATTAAGGATTATCTCGCCAGAGTCTATTCGACTTATGGGACTCTGGCTCACCAGATGTTACCTACAATTTTCTGGATCAACTCGACTGACACGATGATCCTCTCCGTTTGCATCGCAGGGATTGTCGGATCGGTGCTGGTTGTTCTCGGCATTTTGACTGCGCCGTCGTTAATTGTTTTAGCATTCCTGTACATGTCGTTCAACAATGCTGGCGGCGAGTTCATGGCGTTTCAATCAGACTCGTTGATAATCGAAGCGACGGCATGCGCACTATTTATGGTGCCCTGGTGTTGGGTTGAGAAACCGCTAGGAAGAAGGGAGAGTTCAAGTGAAGATCCATCCTTGTTTGCCTTGCTTCCAACTAGATTCCTTCTTTTTCGCCTCATGTTCGCTGCCGGTCTGGTCAAACTCTTAAGCGGTGATCCAACCTGGCAGGATCTGACAGCTATGAGTTATCACCATGAAACTCAGCCTATTCCAACGCCTTTGGCCTGGTTTTTCCACCATCTACCGATGTGGGCACATAAGTCCGCGACGATTTTTACTTTCTTGATGGAGTTGGTAATTCCGCCACTCTATTTTTTTGGTCGCATTCCCAGATTGATTGCCGCAATTGGAACAACTATGTTGCATCTAGGGATTATCGCCTCCGGCAACTACACATTTCTGAACTATCTTACTATCGCCATGTGTGTTCCATTGATCGACGACTCTCTGTGGCTAAAGCTGTTGCCGATCACCTTGATGACGAAACTTCGCGCCTCGCTATCTGCTGTTTCAAAGGCTAGTAAACCTTCAATCGACGCAAAAACGATCGTTTTGATCACAACTTCACTGATTTTCTTACTGTTCGGAACATGTCAGTTCATCGAAGGTCTGGGGATGGGATTCCTGCTAGCACGCCGGTGGACCGAGACGCTAGCGACGCTCGCGCCATTTCGAGTATTCAACAGTTATGGGATGTTTGCCGTGATGACGACCAGCCGCCCGGAAATCATATTCGAAGGTAGCGATGATGGAAAAGATTGGAAGGAATACGTGTTCAAATACAAGGTCGACGATCTCCGCAAAGCGCCGCCCGTCATCGCTCCACACATGCCCAGACTAGACTGGCGCCTCTGGTTCGCAGCAATGGGTAGCTGTGAAGAAAACCCTTATGTATTCAGTATTGCAAGGCTTCTATTGCAGGGTGACCCAGCGTTGCTGCATGCATGCAAGTATGTTCCTTTCTCAGACAAACCGCCGAGATTTGTTCGCGCATTTGTCTATGATTACCACTTTACCGATGCAGGAACCCTCTTCTCAAAGGGCGAATGGTGGCGTCGAGACAATAGGCGTGAGTTCTTTCCCGCCTTCGAGTTGAGCAACGATGGTCAGCTCAAGCCAGCTCATCTCGAGTAGACTAGCGGATCTCCACTCCGGTGAATTTGAAACAAGATCTTGGCTCGCCAGAGATTGCAGTCCTGAATCCTTCAAAAGGTCCTATTGCAAGCCAATTTTGAAATACCTTATATAATGCGAAGTAAGTCATACAAATTTGGCGGGCAATTACACTTCTAATTTAAGAAGTATTGCGAACGGTTAAAAGTCAGGTCTTCTGTACGGCAATAACTGGGTACGTAAGAAGAACGGAAAGAGAATTTGTTTGACTTACTTCGCATTATA
>CAZISK010001024.1:0-3012 GCA_964541355.1 uncultured Candidatus Obscuribacterales bacterium | reverse complement strand
GAGGGCGACGTATGGCGTCTCCCCTACCAATCATTGCTTATGGGCACTCATGGCGTCTCCCTACCAATCAGTGCGTATGGACGACGCATGGCGTCTCCAATCATGGCTGTAGAGGCGACGCCATGCGTCGTCCTCGTCGACTTCGTTGAGGCACCCTCGTGCCTGAGTTAAACTTATCGAAGAGGAATCCGTTCGAAAGCGACGCACCACTGGGAGCGCCGGCGTCTCGCCGGCATATAAAAGCCGTAATCGAAACAACCTCTTCACAGGAGATAAACGCCATCATGTACGAACATTTGGCTCGTTCGCAAGACCCGGAGATCTGTTACCCGTGACCGCCTTCCATATATAATGGACAAGCGGCGCGTTTAACAAAGGCTTATGCAATGACAAAAATCCTTCTGGTCGAAGACGAAAAAGAACTCGCAGACGTGGTCATGGATTGCTTGAAAGCCCAAAACTACATGGTCGACCATGTCGCCAACGGCACAGAGGCGCTCGACCGATTGAAGTTCTTCGACTACGATCTTATTGTCCTTGATTGGCAACTGCCTGGGCTGAGCGGAATTCAGGTCTGCTCGAACTTTCGCTCGCGAGGCGGAACGACGCCGGTACTGATGCTAACAGGCAAGCGCACCGTCGACGATAAGGAAGAAGGGCTTGATGCAGGCGCAGACGACTATCTGACAAAACCTTTTCAACCGCGTGAACTGAATGCGCGCTTGCGGGCATTGCTCAGGCGTCCTGCTGGTGTTGTCTCGAAGACTCTCAAGGCAAGGGATCTGGAGCTAGACCCGACGACGCACAAAGTGACCAAAGGAGGCATAGAAGTCGCACTCTTGCCCAAGGAGTTTGCTCTGCTCGAATTTCTCATGCGCCATCCCAACCAGGTCTTCAGCGGAGATGCTTTGATAGATCGAGTCTGGAGCACAGAGTCAGACGCGACCGCGACAGCAGTTAGAATCAACGTCAACAGACTGCGAAAAAAAATAGATACCGAGAGCGAACCTTCTCTAATTGGCACCGTCCATGGTATCGGATATCGATTTGATCCATGACGACCAAAAAAAATGAAGCAGATATCTGCCCGATCTGTCTCATGCCGAAGGCAGCAACTGAAACTGGCAGCGTTACGCAATGGATATCGCTTTGCCGATGCGGAACGGATCTTCCCCAGTTGCAGGAGCGAAGCCTTCATATCTGTCGAGATTGTGGCAAGCCGCTGGCAGAGAGCAGCGACGGCAGCTTCACACAATGGGTGGTGAGCGCGTCAACCTGCGTATGTCGACATCCGGATCTGATTGGGATTCCATCAAGACCAAAAGAGATCGAATCAATAAGCGTCGAGGATGATGACGAGACCGAACTCGAACTCTCACAAGAACATCTGCCGCTGGACCGCTACAAGCCGATACGGGTCCTGGGCGTGGGGGGCGCCGGCAAAGTCTATCTCTGCCGAGATCGACTGTTGAACATCAGAGTGGCAGTAAAGATTTTACGGGTCCAATCAAACGAGCAGCTCGTTTCATTCCAACAAGAAGCAAAAGCGATAAGCAAACTTACGCATCCATCAATCATTCAAATTCTCAATTTCGGTGTCACCGACGACGGTCGTCCCTACATGGTGCTCGAATACATTAATGGAATCAGCCTGAGTCAGATGCTCTCAAGAAACGGTCCTCTCGACGAAGATGCCGCAATCGATCTGTTTGCCCTGGTCGCCGCTGCTCTAGGATACGCCAACTCCATGGGAGTCTTTCACAGAGACCTCAAGCCCAGCAACATTTTAGTGACCAACTCGAGTCCTGCCGAAGTTCGCATCATCGACTTTGGAATAGCAAAGACAATCTCGCAAAACGCACAGGCAAAGTCGCAAGGCAAGGCTCTCGTTGGTACGCCTGCCTACATGAGCCCGGATCAGATCAACAACCTGTCCTATGACAGCCGTTCTGAAGTCTACTCCTTCGGTTGTGTTCTGTTTGAAGCTCTCGCCGGGCGTCCGCCGTTTCAATCCGATCTCGCGCTTGACCTCCTGTCAAAACATTCTAACGACCAACCGCCCGAGATTAACGAAATCTCCGGGCATAACGACGTGTCCGAAGAGATTCAAGCGATAGTATCGAAATGCCTTATGAAACAACCTGACGATCGATACCAATCACTTCACGACGTTGCGCAACAACTGACCTATCTCAGACCTGGTAATGTCAAAGAGAATCAGAGCCCGGCTCCTGTTGACGACACAGCCAAGCCACCGCAAGCACCATTAGTTTCAAGAGCCCATCTGATTATTTTCTCGATAGTCGCAGTCGCCATCATATGCGGTACTATTAGCATCGTCTTTCTCTACTCGACCGCCGAGCAGAAGCAATATAGAGCGAGCATAAAACCACCCGAAGCTGTCTCAGTGAACTTACTCGCTCCACCTGAGATCAAGAAAGCTGTAAAGTCAGGCATTGTCTCGTTCGATCTATATCTTTATCCCAGGATAGATGATGACGCGTTCAAAGGATTTGAAGGTGCAGACAAAGTCACCGATATCAACGCCAGCGATCAGCCGATTAGCGACAAAGCGCTCGATTACCTGAAGGGCCTGAAGAAGCTTCACACACTAAACCTTTCAGACACAAAGGTAAAAACCCTGACTGCATTATCTGGTTTGACAAATCTGGCGAGCCTTAATCTGAACAACACTGCTGTAAACGACGCTTCGCTGGCTTCCTTGAAGAATTTAAAGAAACTAAAGTATCTCCAGCTGAAAGGAACCAAAGTCACAGCCAGAGGCTTGGAACATTTGGTACATCTCCCATCTCTCATCGAGGTTTCGATAGACCTTCCGAGCAAAATGATCGGTTGTGAAGACATCGGATATCTATCCGCAACGTATCCAGACTGCAAATTTCTCTACACTCCTGCAATTGGACAATCGCTCTGGCAGGAAGCGGCTCGCAGCTTTGGTCAGAAGGACTACCAAACCGCCCTCGCACGTTACGGATACACAGCAACAGCGTT
>CAZISK010001023.1:0-3017 GCA_964541355.1 uncultured Candidatus Obscuribacterales bacterium | reverse complement strand
TCCTATGCTTTTGCCTCGGGTGAAGAGGTTGCCATACCAGCCTGCGTGAAAGCACCCGACTACGAATTCGAGATCGGCTGCTACGTGACCAAGAAGGCAACTCTCAAGACGCAGAAGGAAGCGCTCGAATTCTTCAAAGATCACTGCTACCTGACCATACTCAACGATTGGTCCGCTCGCGACATCCAGAAGACTTACATGCTCGGTCTTGGTCCAGCCAACAGCAAATTCATCATCGGCAAAAGCATAGGACCCAAGCTCGTGCCCGCCAAAGACATCAAAATGGATGAAAACGGCGTTCTTGATATGGAAATGATCCTCAAAATCAACGGCGAAGTGCGCACAAAAACAAACTACACTACCCTCTATCACGTAAATCCTGAGACCAAGCAAAAGGCAGCCTGGAGCTTCCCTCGGATAATCGCCTGGCTGGGCGAGCAGAGCATAGCGGTCGAGCCTGGTTACTTAATCGGTTCAGGCACGGTTGGAAATGGCTGCATCGCCGAGTTCTCCGCCAAAGTCGACCCCGAAACCAACAAAGAGCTCGAACCAGCAAAGTTCGGCTGGCTCAAAGACGGCGACGTCGTATCCATGGAAGTAGCCGGAATCGGCACACTGGAAAACACCGTTCGCGTGAAACAGTTCGCGGCAGTCTAAAAATTCAATACATCGAAGATCACTTCCCTGCACATCGTGGTGCAGGGAAGTTTTCGATTAAACACTTATGCGGATGCACAAGATGGGGCCGGACCGCCCGCCATCTCTATCTCGTAACCGGCATTGCGCCAGGCATTGGTACCGCCTATGGTATTATAAACGTAGGCGACTCCACTGTCCTTCAAGATGTATGAGGAGATGCTAGAGCGATAGCCACTGGCGCAGATAATCGCCGTAGGTCTGTCCTTATCGATTTTATTGACATTCTTACTGAGCTCAGCAAGAGGAATATTCTTCGCACCCGGTACGTGTCCGGCCTCGTATTCGCCACGACGCCTGACGTCGATAATCTGAAGATTGGGGACATCCTTGATCTTTTCTTTGAGCTGATCAATGGTGATCTGTGGCGTTTCACCAGTATCGTGACCGGATTTACTCCAGGCATAAATGCCACCATCCAGATAACCGACCACGCTTTCGTGTCCGGCTCGGGCAAGGCGAGTAACCGCTTCATCGATAGCTTCGCGTTCTTCCACGACGAGAATGATCGGTGTGCCGATTGGAATCAGACTTCCTGCCCAGGACGCGAACTGCCCACCCAAGCCGATGTTCATCGAGCCAGGCACATGTCCTGCACCATGCAAAGTATTTGATCGAACATCTAGAACCAGATGCCCCTTCTTCATGAGTTCGCTCACTTCCTGAGCGCCAAATGCCTTCGGCTGTGGGAGCTGATCCAGGCTTATCGTACCCTCTTTGTTCTTCGATACGGCGGTCGGGAAATAAGCCGGCACCTCGGGAAGATCAGTGCACATCATCGAAATGAACTGCTCCTTCGGCATCGGCTTCAATGCGTAGTTGAACTGCCGCTGTTGACCCAGAGTCGAGAATCGTTCGGTCGACATGTTCTTGCCGCACAGAGATCCGGCTCCATGCGCCGGATAGACGAGAACTTCATCATCGAGAGTCAATAGCTTGTTGTGGAGACTGTCATAGAGCAATCCAGCCATCTCTTCGCTCGTCCGACCTTTCGCACCGACAAGATCCGGTCTGCCGACGTCGCCGATAAAGAGCGTATCTCCGGTCAACACCATAGAAGGCTTGTCGGACTGCTCAGTATCAGTCACCAGAATACAGATGCTTTCCGGTGTATGTCCTGGGGTCGCAAGGAATGTGAGCTTGGCTTTGCCAACCTCAATTACATCACCGTCATCAACGCCTTTGTGGGGAAAGTTGGCCTCGGCGCTCTTGCTGAATACAATTTGTGCTCCGGTCCTCTCGGCAAGCTCCTGGTGACCGCCGACAAAGTCGGCATGAAGGTGCGTTTCGATGATGTATTCGATCGAAAGTCCGTTCTTCTCAGCCGCTTCCAGATATTGGTTGACGTCGCGCTGGGGATCGACCACACAGGCCTTCCCATCGGAACCAATCATGTAAGATGCGTGCGCCAGACAGGCGAGAAAAAACTGCTTGAAAAACATAGCCCTATCCCCAACGGTTTTACCTAATAGGCTAGCTCATCGCGCTGCTTATGCGCACAATGCAAACACTGATTTAATCAATCCAGGCAAAAAACCTGCTGAAATAGCCTCCTGATGAGCTAGCGCTAATTTTTCACGCAGCAACCAGGAAGAGCGACAGCCATGCTTTCGCCCTTCCCAGCGCATTATTCAATGAATTTCGATAGCGTTTGTTTTACGTACCAATCGGCAGACGCTAGATACTCGCCAATCTAAGTCTGGACCTGAGGTTGGGGCAAAGCGGCAGTTGGATTGGTGCTGACTACCTCTTTTGAGAATATGAGAGGCTTTTCTTCCTTCTCCTTCTCACCTAGAGCAGGTGCAAGCGGAACAACTGCTTTGTTGGTCGAACCGATCTCTTTGATGGCAGCTGAAGCATTGGGGGTGACCTCCTCGACAGGCACGCTCCGACTGCCGTTTAACTGACCCTGGAATCGTCCGGCTAGATCAACACCAGTCAACCCTTTGACCATGGTGAGGCTTTGCGCAGCGACATTCAAGACATCGTTGGTGATCCGGCTGGCTCCGACGTTGTCACCACCGGTGGCCAGTACAGTCATGGAGCCGATTTTGGAAAGCGGCATGGCAGCTGCTTCAACAATCTCCGGAAGCTTGTCGATCACCATCGATGATAAGGCTGCATCGTTGTACATGCGAAGGGCCTGGGCCTTGAGCTGCATTGCTTCCGCCTCAGCCTGACCTTTCGCACCGATAACCTCCGCTTCCGCCAGACCCCTTGCCCGAATCGCCTCGGCTTCGGCTAGCGCCAGAGCGCGCCTCGCTTCAGCTTCTGCGATGGCTTTGATACGCGCAGCCTGAGCATCTCCTTCAGCCAGCATC
>CAZISK010001022.1:0-3022 GCA_964541355.1 uncultured Candidatus Obscuribacterales bacterium | reverse complement strand
CGATGTTGTGAGAAAAAGAACGAGTCGGACATAATCTGCCAGTAGTTGAGTACAAAATGGCGATCTCCGGATAGGCAAAAATCTTATCCTTGGGATCGGAGTTCTCATTGACAATCTGGGTTGTACCATCGAGGAACTCAACGACCTCCTTAGGTAGCGATAGTCCTTTCAGCATTGGCACCGTCGACGGTACCGTCGCGATACGTACGGGTAGCTCTGAGATTTCACTGAACCCGAATGGTCTAATTGATTTGCCGAGCGTCACTACCGTTATCACCAGACAGGCACCGACATACAATAGCCGAGCCCGACGCCTCCCTGAGGTCTCCAGCAAAGCCGCCATAATGAAGCCGATACTTGGAATTGTCATCGGCTCATAAGCTGGAAACGAAAGGGAAACAAAGCATGAACAGGTGAAAGAAAACATCGCCAGAAATAAGATTTGTACCTGCCGCTGCGTCTTGATTGTCGCCCTTTTCAGCAGCAAGCTCGCCACAAAAATGAGAAGTGTGTACTGAACAAAATAAATTAGAGCGATCTGGACACATCGACAGAGGAAATAAACTGCTGTAATAAATCCGTGACAGTCAACAACCGTGCCCCAAGCGACTGCTAACAACGGACAGATAAGGACGGCAATGAAGCTTCGAAGCGATGCTGATCGACCTTCATCCGAATTCGCACTGTCGGCAGGTCTGTTCAGGAACTCCCTCAACGACTTCTGTACCAAGATTGCAGCAACGAGAGCTACTAAGTTTAGAGGCCAGTAAAAGGCCATGAACTTGGCGTGATTGAGCAAGATATTGCCTTTACCACGGGGACCGGAGATAAAGTTGTCCATAAGAAATGACTGCCAAGCTCCGATCCACACAAGCCACCCTGCTCCCACACCGATGACCAGAAGCCAGCCAAGAGCGAATACGAATGGGTAGAGTTTCGCTTTTTTCAACTCGTTCAGTCTTATGAAACAGAAAGTCGTTAGAACCGGCAGGAAGAAGGAGATACCAATTCCAAGAGTCTGCTTTGTGAGCAAACACATACCACATAAAACACCGGCAAAAAAAGAGATGGTTTTGAACGCCCGGACCGACCTATTTGCAGTTAGGGAAAAGCTCGTTGCAAAGCCAGCTGCTGCGGCCCAGAAAATCATATCAAAACTAGGCATATCGATGCCGTCGCTGATGTCGCCGCAGCAAAAAATAAGGCAAAACACCGTACTCCAGCATGCTACAGGGACACGAACAAAACGGCTGAGCCAGAAATAGGTGAGCAGCCCAAGAAAGACCCGCAGACAAACGCCCATCATGCGCGAAACAATCAAATACTTTCCGAAAATTTGAATGACAATCGCTTCTTTGATGACACTCAAGAACGGTACCATGCAAAAATAATCCCTGTTAGGCAGGACGCCATCGAGCATGAGCAAACCGGCGACAAAACAACCGGAGCCGGATCTCAATCCGGCGAAACGCGTCACGTAGGTGAACATAAAGGCGATCGAAACAACAACAACTATTGCCGCACCAATCAAAAGTGATTTGCGGTGATCGATGACTTTTGCCTGACCGGACACTACGTCTTCTCCAGGTACTACCTAGCTGTCTATGAAATTACGAAGCGATGTCGATTCGACCTAAGCATAGCAAAACGGCGCCAAGAATGACCGACAGAAAATTGTTTCAAAGGTGCTCCCCGAAACCGAGTTAGAGCCTGGATTATGATACCCTGCTTTCCTTGACGTGAAACATTCGGGACCTGTGCATTGAAGCTGCAGCCGGTGTCTGTGCCCCGACCGGTCTAGACCTTAAATTCGCGAAAGAGAAGAAGAGGAAGAGCCGGTCTTATATCCCTGCCAACCTATCACATGAACGAAACAACAATGATTTTTGCCCACTTTCCAAATGGATGTGGGGTGACTGGTTTGCCGTAACCGGACGTCAAGCACAATCGATATCTGACCACCTGCCATTGAAGAAAAACCGCACTCTGTCAAGTTGCCGAATGAGACTATACGTTGACGAACTCCGGGACGATCGTCTCTTCGAACAAACCTTTCTCATTTGCCATGGCAAAAAGCTTATTGACGGCCTTACGACCAGCCTCGCCATAATCAACAGTAAGCTCGTTGACGTACATGCCGACGAACTTGTCGGCGAGATTCTCCGGCATATCGCGCGCGAAAGTTAGAGCATATTCCAGCGCATCTTTGCGGTGCGCAAGCGAGTATTGGATCGCCGACTTGAGCAATTTCGTCACGGACTTGACCAGATCAGGTCCCAGATCCTTGCGTACGACGTTGCCGCCCAGAGGCAGAGGCGATCCGCCTGTAAGCTCATGCCACCATTCGCCCAGATCGACTATCTTTTTGAGACCAAGCTTCTGGTAAGTCAGTTGTCCTTCGTGAATAAGCAAACCAGCATCGTAATTGCCGGCTACAACTTCGTCGATAATCTTGTCGAACGGCACTTCGAATACGGTGAGCCCTTCTTGATACAGTCTCAGCGCCAAATACGCGGTAGTGAGCTTACCAGGAATGGCGACCCGGCAGTTCTGTAGCTCTTCTCTAGACATTTCTTTTCGTGCAACCACTATAGGTCCGTAGTTGTCGCCCATGCTGGCGCCGCACGGCATGAGCATATAACGATCCTTGACATAGGGATAGGCTGCAAATGATATTGCAGAAACCTCATAGGTACCAGCAATGGCGTCATGATTCAAAGTCTGAATATCTTTGAGAACCTGGTTGATCGTTAGCCCACCCGTGTCCAGCTTCTCTTTGGCAAGAGCGTAAAACATGAACGCATCGTCGGAATCAGGGCTGTGAGCAATGGTAATCTCTTTGAGTTTAACTGCCATATGAATAATCCTCGCTGATAGCAAGAATTGTCCCCTCAAACAGCCAATTGATCCCGAACAAAAACTAATAGTCGGCTGAAAAGGTCACCGAATTCAGCTCGCGCCTCCCAGAAAGCTCCACTCCTGTGGGGCTGACAGGGTGAAGTCCCGGGGCAGCGGTTGGCTG
>CAZISK010001021.1:0-3022 GCA_964541355.1 uncultured Candidatus Obscuribacterales bacterium | reverse complement strand
TTCGACAGATCGAAGTAGAGGCAGGCTTCTGTCAACATTACATATGGCTAATTATGAGCGCCTATCTTTGTGAATCTGCGCTGTTGTTTGCTGGACTGACGTTCTCTCTGCGACAATATCCCAGACAGGAATAGAACAGTCCAGCAAGCGTGCAAAAGAAATCCAAAAATTCGGTCAGAGAAATGTCCAATGTGAAAGAGGACCTACTGCAGCAGGCCCTAGCTTGAGGTTTCTCACGGGCTATACGAAAAATTGCTACGACTAGGCGGTCCCGACATGATGGAAATCATTTCATCTAAAGTAAAGACGGCCATTCTCCACATTTAACGAAGGAAGAGCGACTGTATGCCTTGGCGTAACGACTCTTATGCTCTGGTTCAGAGGGTTCAGCTGTGACCATTTGGTTTACGTCCGATCACCATTTCGGACATGCGAACATCATCAAATACTGCAATCGACCGTACAATTCGGTCGCGCACATGAATGCGTTGATGGTATCTGCTTGGAATTCCAATGTGGAACCTGAAGATACGGTGTATTATCTTGGCGATTTTACTATGCCACCACATATGGTGACAGATATGCTACCAACACTTAATGGGACTAAAGTGCTGATCGCTGGCAATCATGATAAATGCCATGGTGGTGCTTCCAAATGGATTGAGTTTTATTTGGAGGCCGGCTTGCGTCCGTTCAGAAGCATCTCGATATGCAAATTGCCGGAGAGAATGTCTTGCTTCATCACTTTCCTTATCGCAATGAGACGGACAGCAGTCAGAAGTACTTTGGTTCTCGTCCGGTCGACAAAGGACGATGGTTGGTCCATGGGCACGTTCACAACAGGTGGAAAGTGCTAAATAAACAAATCAATGTGAGCGTCGAAGCTTGGGACTTCAAGCCTGCGAGTTTGGCCGAGATCGAAGCGATCATTCACGCAGGTCCACAGGAACAACGCTTGGATGTTCAGTCCGCGTACGACGAATAACGGAGGCTTTCGTGACGATTCGTTATGTTCAGGGAGATCTTTTAACTGCCGACGTTGAAGCTCTGGTCAACACAGTCAATTGTGTTGGAGTGATGGGCAAAGGCCTCGCACTGCAATTCAAGAAAACATACCCAGACAACTTCAAAGAATATGAAAGCGCTTGCAAGGTTGGTGAGGTCAAGCCGGGCAGCATGCTCATTGTCGCAACTAATCGAATCATCAATCCGAAGTTCATAATTAATTTTCCAACCAAGCGACACTGGAAAGATCATTCAAGAGTTGAGGACATCAGATCGGGATTAGCGGCACTCGTTGCAGATTTGAAAACTTTAGAAATAGCTTCGGTTGCTGTCCCGCCATTAGGTTGTGGACTTGGCGGATTGATGTGAAGCCGTTGATTGAAGAAGCATTTTCAATGCTTCCAGCAGTCGACGTTCGTCTTTATGAGCCTCAGTAAGCTTGAACCTGGCAGTTTCAGTCTGAGGTCGATATACTTTACCAATCAGTACGCAAGAGTCTTCCAATGTCAAAAGGAAAAAAACCATCCTCAAACAAAGAAGAGATACTTCTGTCGGACGAGTACGCCAAGTTTCTTGCAGATCTTAAAGACAGAGTCGAGCAAGCGCGAATAAGAGCGGCGCTGTCAGTTAATCGTGAACTGATTTTGTTGTACTGGCAAATCGGACGCGATATCACCGACCGGCAGAAGAAGGAGGGCTGGGGCGCCAAGGTCATCGGGCGTCTGGCAAAGGATCTTAAATCGGAGTTTCCGGATATGAAGGGATTCTCTCCCCGTAATTTGACCTACATGCAGACCTTCGCCCAGTCTTATGTTTCCAAAGACTTTGTACAACAGTTCGCTGCAAAAATTCCTTGGTTTCATAACTGCCTTCTTCTCGACAAGATATCCAATCAACAAGAACGAGAATGGTATATCGGAAAGACAATCGAACACGGATGGTCGCGTGCAATTCTGGCACTGCAATTCGAAAGCGATCTTTACCGTCGACAAGGAAAAGCACTAACGAATTTCGCAAGTACCTTGCCTGTGCCGCAATCCGACTTGGCGCAACAAGTCCTGAAAGATCCGTACAATTTCGATTTCCTCGGGCTCGGACAAGAAGCGTCTGAAAGAGATTTGGAGCAAACTTTGGTACTTCATGTACGGAAGTTTCTGCTGGAGCTAGGAGTTGGCTTTGCATTTGTCGGACAGCAATATCACCTGGAAGTGGGCGATCAGGATTTCTATATCGATCTGCTTTTTTATCATCTAAAGCTGCGTTGCTACGTCGTCATTGAATTGAAAGCAGTTGAGTTTCAGCCAGAGTTCGCGGGTAAGATCAACTTTTACTTGTCGGCTGTTGATGATCTTTTGCGTCATCCCGACGATAAGCCCAGCATCGGCATAATTCTCTGCAAGAGCAAGAACAGGGTTGTCGCGGAGTATTCTTTGCGGGATACCAACAAGCCGATAGGCGTTTCCAGCTATGAACTTACCGAAGCTCTTCCGGAATCTCTTAGAGGTAGTTTGCCATCAATCGAGGAACTTGAGTCGGAACTCGAAACTATTCCGGCGGAAGGGTCTAACACTCGAGGGAGGTAGATGATGAGTGACACTCCTGCATACCCCATAATAATTTTGCAGCAACCTGCTGCGTAAATCTAAAAAAGGCAGGCAGGGCGGCCCTTTGCGCGTTTTTCTGTCGCTTTGAAGTCGCTGGAGACAATTACGCAGCAAGCTGCTGCGTAATTTTGTTATCTCTTGAAACCTACCTGAGCTGCATGAAGTCAGCAAGTCTAAGAGCGAGCCTTCGTCGCCGCCCAAAAGTAGTGAAATTGATCACCGTCTCGGCTGAATCTAACATCAGCTGCATTGCTAGTCTTCTTCTTGTGCGGCGGCACGATAGGCGTTCCGTTGATTGAGGAGCATTTTTCGCGCTTCCAGAGGTCGACGTACTTCTCTACGAATCTAACTAGGCCTGGCTCTCGCGGTTTCAGTGCCGAGCTTTGGCTACCCATGATAATTTTGCAGCAGGT
>CAZISK010001020.1:0-3038 GCA_964541355.1 uncultured Candidatus Obscuribacterales bacterium | reverse complement strand
CTCGACAAGGATGAAGTCGACAAAGCCGCGCAGTGCATGCTGGAGATTTCCAACATCAACGTACAGCTCGCTGCGGCTCACAGCAGCCTGGCCCGCGTTTACGAGCAGCTCGGCAAGAGCGATCGAGTAATTGCACAGCTGAACGAGCTCTCCAAAGACATTTCCCTCTCAAAAGTGCCGAAGTCGCAGCCGACGGCGATCAGGGAGCCTTCTCCAGTGCCGCAATCAGGCACCGCCCGCAGTGCCAATCGCCTGGACTCCGAGACTGCAGGTCTGCTTGCCCGCGCCGATGCTCTCAGGCAAGCCGGGCGAAATCTGGAAGCGATGCAGGAGTACAAGCGTCTTTCCACGAGGCTGCCCAACTTTGCCCTCGTGCACAAAGAGTTGGGACTGACTGCTTTATCGATGCGCAATGTTTGGATGGCGCAAGAGGAGCTGGCCAAAGCGGCTCAGCTCAACACCGCCGATGCCACCACCCACAGCGCCCTTGGCAGCATATATCGCGACCTGGGGCAGAACGACAAAGCGACACAGGAATTCGAGAAGGCGCTCAAGTACAACTCCAAGGAGGTCTCAGCCGCCTTCAGTCTCGGCAATCTGTATGCCGACCAGGGACAGTACGACAAAGCCATAGAGTCGTTCCAAAGCGCTGTCGAGACCAGACCGGATTTCGCCCTTGCCCACAACAATCTTGCCACGATGTACTCATTCGTGGGTGACTATGTCAGCGCCACTCGCGAATTCCGCCAGGCCATAGCGCTCTCGCCAAATATGGCTTCCGCACATTACGGGCTGGGTATCGCCTGTTTGAACGAAAAACACTTCGGTGAAAGCGCCAGAGCTTTCAAGCGCGCGCTCGTGCTCAATCCTAACTTGCTCGACGCCCACAGCAAACTTGAGATCGCACAGAAGCGCATGCGCAATCAGCCCAGGATCGATTGAGTCAGAAGCGATGGCTTGCCAATATCCATCCGTTATCCTCACCGGTTTACCAGGTTCCGGTAAAACCACATGTGGTGCTCTATTGGCAGAACGTCTCGGGCGCGCCTTCCTTGATACCGACCAGTTAATCGAAGCCGCGCTTCAAAAGAAGGTGAGCGAGATTTTCGATGAAATGGGGGAAGCGGTTTTTCGCCAACTGGAGAGCACGACACTCGCCCTTTTGAACGGGCAGGGGCTCGAAGACGGTGCTACAGCCTACGCCCGGTCCCTAGAAAACCGTATTTCCGATGAGTTGAGCCGGGCACAGGCTCTTGGCGGATCGGTTATCGCGGTCGGAGGCGGAGTGCCGGAGTCGGATTTCAACCGCGCAATCATGAAAAGCCTTGGAACGGTCGTATATATATCCTCGCCTCTCGACGAAATCGCATTTCGACTGGAGGCCAATGCCGACCGACCGCTCTTTCGAACGACAACGAACAGCGCTGACGTGCTGGAAGCGGTCACCGATCGCTTGTCCGTCCTTCTTGACAGGCGAAGCCGATTTTATGAAACCGCCGATATTAAGATCGAAACAGCGGGGCTTAACCCGGATGAAATTGTTAACAGGCTTCAAGAAGCCCTGAAAACGGTCTCAAAGAACTGACTAGAGACTCTCTAAGGGTATAGAATAACGTCATTAGTATGGCGCGTAGTCTGGCATAGAAGTCAGGAGCCAGTAACAGCTCCCAGCCTGAACAATGAAAGGAGATACCCCCGGTGGTCACCCAAGACGAACTTATGTACCTTCAATCGCAATTGGAAGGGCTTGAGTCGATTTTCCTGGAATTGATGCCGTTCGGTGTCGAGCTCAAGCGCCAACAGGTTCAGGATTTTTACGACAAGCGCCTGGATGCGGCCAGCAACCCGGTCTCATCGGTAGCACCAACCGAGCTTAGAAGGCAGTTCAACACCAAAGCCAACCAGGTCCGCAACCTGGTCGACAGCGCCGAGTCTCTGGGAGACGCCGGCAACAAGCTCAATCTCATCCGTGCGGCAGCCTCCCTTCCGGAAGAACGCAGCCGCTCTGTCACCAACTCGGTATTGCAGTTCTGCAAAGAGCTCACCTTTGAGACCAAAGCGGATCCGACCATGCTGGACGAGATTCTCAGGTCCGGCGATTTGCGCCCAGTAGAGGCGCGCATGCTGCTCGCCGCAGCGATGTTCCTGATTGCCGACCGGGTGGACAACGGCAGCCAGAAATTGTCTGTAAGGGACCTGCTTGCGCAGTTCATCGGCATGGTCAAGGCTGAAAGACTGCTGGCCCGCAACGATCCTTTCCTGCTTGAAGCACAATGCGCGCTGGAAGCGCTGGATATGCAAGAAGCCGAGAGTTGATAGACGTGAAGGTCAAAGTAATTCACGGTCCCAATCTCAATATGCTGGGTATCCGAGAACCGGACAAATATGGATCGTGGACTCTGGATGATATCAACAAATCACTCTCGACCCTCGCCCTAGAGCTTGCGATCGATGAGATCAGTTTTTTCCAATCAAACAGTGAATCAGCGATCCTGCACGAGATCCATTGCTGCCATCAGAAGACCGACGGGATACTTATCAATCCGGCGGCCTATGGACATACATCTATAGCGCTGAGAGATGCTTTTCTTTCCTGTTCGATCCCTTTCGTCGAAGTACATCTCTCCAACATATACGCCAGAGAAGAGTTTCGTCATAAGAGCTTTCTGACAGATATAGCGCTGGGCGTCATAAGCGGATTCGGCGCTGAAAGTTACATTTTGGGTCTTAGAGCTTTGCACCATATGCTCGGCAGGGCGCGAGCGTAGGCGGATCTCGCCTTCGAGATTGCAACACATTAATGCATTGGAGCTGCCTTTCCGTGAGCGAATCCGGGAGCCGGGCTATAATATGGAGTTGTTCCATTGCGCGACCCGCCTAGAGGAAACGGTCTTTTGACGTCGAAACCAGCCTTATTACTTTTTCTCGGGTCTTACCTCTGGCTCGTCCTCACCGCCGCGCAACCGGGCGCCTGTGAGGATGCCACGAAGGGCGAGGCTGAAAGAAGAGAGGGAGCCCATCATAGCGCAAAGCCGTCC
>CAZISK010001019.1:0-3042 GCA_964541355.1 uncultured Candidatus Obscuribacterales bacterium | reverse complement strand
AGCAAAAGGACATGATTGCACATGATACGCCCAGCGCTCGAAGTATAGGATAGCGTATTCGCCTTTTTCTCTCCTGTCAGCTCTGTATAGATAGCAACGGCGGCGCCTCGGTGTGCACTTGAAACTGCCACAGATCGTCATCGGAACTCGTTGGCAGGAACGGCGCCAAGCCTTCGCAAGATTGCTTGAAAGCGTTTGGTTCGAAACTTGTGGAGGTCAAGGCAGAGAGCGACTGTACCGGTGGCTCGAATCCTGGAACCGTAACGATTGCCATTTAATCCTCCATGATTGGCGCCCCCTGTTGGGCATGGCGAACCGCCATGGTAACTTCCACATTGCCAAGCTGTAAAGGCGGTGTTAGTGTCATACTCTCTGGCGGAGGCTAATGAATGAAGATCCTCACGGCACTTTCTGTGTCTATTATTGTTTGCTTGTTTATTGGCGCAATTTCAATCGGAAAGGATATGCGGCTACAGGCTGCCACCAAAAAGGCTGTTAAGATTGCGGAAGCTAAACCTAAATGTGGGCTCGACGGGAAAAAACTATCGATGACTAAGGTGAAGATCAGGCGCTTTTGAATGGGTCGGTAAAAGACTTTGTTTTATCGATACCGTTGGATAGAGTTGCTCTACTGTCTCTCCGGCAATGTCATCGTAATCCTATGGGCCTCCGTCGTCTTGTTCCATGTCTTCAATTGGAATGGTGCCCAGCGCTCACATGTTATCGAGGTCCTGGGTCCGTTGAACTGGGTGTTGCTGGCGCTGGGGCTGTTATTTCTGTTTGTCTTTCCGTTCGCCTTGATATGCACAATTGCACTGATTGCGTCTATGACGGGCAGGTATGCGACAGCCGAACGACTGTATCATCTATCGCTCAATCTTCGAACAAGTATTCCAGTAGTCGGAAAAACTGCCCGAGTCGACTTCTGGAAGATCTCGCTTGCTAACTGTTATCGAGATCTTGGCAGGTATGATGAAGCGGAGCGTTTGTACACCGAAGTGATCGAGCGACAGAAAGCTCTATCTTCAATTGAAAGAGTCACTCATTATGGTCTGTCGGAATCAGCCCGAGAAAACTATGCGGCGCTCGTGCAACGCACTGGTCGAAATTCGGATGTTGACGCTGTTTCCGATGGTATTGCAAAGGTTCTGGTCGCGCTTCGGGTCAAGTATTGTCTAGCTGTCACCTTTGTTCTGACTGGCGGCTTGCTGTTTGCACTCTGGTTGCACTACGCGCTTGGTGCGCTTGCCGGCATTTAACAAAAAAGGCTCGGGTGCGGTTGCAGGATCGATGAGAGATTGCACGACTGCTAATGCCTTGACTGGAGTCTATCGAAGAATCGGCCAGCTCAGCAGGCCGAAGGCGCCTGGTGCAAACGATCCAAGTTGCCAAAGATCTCAGCAGTCTTTCCGACTTTGTTTGCTATGTGGTCAAGGATTGGAACTTACCAATCTCAATTGCTTTCAAAAATTGACTTTCGAATCTGGTCAATTCTTGTGACGTCCCTTCCAGCCAGACATATCCGCAGCCTCCTGGACCGGGCGGGTTCGCCATGATCAGAATCGCTTCGCGCTTTGATTGCTTTCCTGTCGAGCTGAAGAATTTCAGTCTGCCAATCATCACGGTGCGCTCGCTACCCAGAGTTCGCAGTTCCCAACTGCTTTCATCCATGTCTATGCAGGCTCCATCGCGAACCAGGCAGCCACCAAAAACGAAGCACTGACAAAGCGCGCCATAGATGGCGCTGTCGTCCGGGGCAGATTCATCTTCGCCGTATAGATTGAGTCGACGAAAGGTTTTCGAAGACGGAAGCTTTTCTTCGAACAACTTTTCCATCTCCAAGATATCTTCGTCCATAAGCGGCTCGCGCGACTCTTCGTAACAGATTCGGCTGGTTCCGCCCGGGACTTTAAATTCGAGATAGTTGTTCTGACGATTTTGTTGAGATAGATTGGTCGCGACAAATCCATCAGGCAGTTCCAGTTGTGCGATACTGCCGTGGTTGCTAATCGTTACGATGGGTTCGCTCAAGGCACCCTTGCCTCCTGATTGATCTGGCATCAGCCTACCTCCTCATTTTGTTTTCACCAATGCGGTTTAGATCATCGATTTATCTGACTGGTGATTACTTGGAACTCTTCTTCAGTTTGAGCTTGCGTCCGCTTTCCATCGACTCTTCGTAGTCTTCCATTTGGTCTTGCTGTTTGTTCAACAAGCGTCGCTCCTGCTCTTCAACATCCATCTGCTTGCGATACTTCTCAAGCAGGCTTTCCGGTGCAGTCGCGCTGAACGATCCGCAAGAGCCGGCATCGTCATTGAACCATTGTCTCCAGCGTCTGCGAGGGCGCCATCCACCGCCGCCGCCGTCATCTTCGTCCCAACCTTGAGGATTGTGGTTGGGTCCGATTGGTCGGTCCTTGATTCCTGGCAGGTTGATGTCCGGACTATAACGACGTCCTCTGCCGCCATTGACTGTCCAATTCCTAAGGTCGGTGACGACGCCGTTGACGCGTCTACCACCATCGCCATGCTGCAAGCTAGCGACCAGCTGCCAATCGTTTCCGTGTTTCTCAAGGGCGCCGAGGTACATGTGACCGGGCATGATGCAAACGAAAGCGCCCTTGCGCAGGAGCTCTTGCTGCATGCTCTTGCTGGTCATCGAGCGTTCGCCGGTGACTTTCCATGTGTCGCCTGTGATCAGCTTCATCGCGTGGTTGCAACCTTGCGGGCTGCCACCGCGTGCGCCGCGGTCCATACGACGACCGTCTTCCGACAGATAGGCTGCTACGCTTGTCCAGATTTCGGATACTGGGCTTCTCTGACCTCGTCCACAGTTTTCAATTGTCCAGCTGTTGCCCTGGCTGGTGAACTGCAACTGGTTCTTCGGTGGTGTCCAGGTCTTTCCGTTGACGTCGGTGAATTTACCGGTCATCGAGAGTTGCTGGAGCATCGAAGCCATCTTGTCAGGATACTGAATTACGCCGGCATACACACCTGAGATCATCCAGCAGCAACCCCAGTTACCCTGGTCGTTGGCTTTGA
>CAZISK010001018.1:0-3042 GCA_964541355.1 uncultured Candidatus Obscuribacterales bacterium | reverse complement strand
TATTGTCAGTCCAGTGACTTAGCTATGCAAAGTTAGTATGCTGCTCCTGGCGTTTCATGCTTCAATCAACGGGAATGAAACAGAAGGCGGTCCAGGTAACAATTACCCGTTCATCGTTGAAGCATCAGACTGTCATAAGCGGGAATCAGGAGGTGGAGATGTTCGCTGACGAGTGGAGGAAGTTCATAGTTGACTGGAGCCGACGCATGTCTGAGCAGAGTTTTGAAGACGACCCAGAATTTCTGAGAAATTGTCATCGGGTTCATGGATATGGATTTTCGGGCGCCACGGAAGAGCAGATCAATGAGGCGGAGTCGCGACTGGCTACGAAACTGCCTTTCTCATATCGAGAGTTTTTGAGGGCCACCAACGGTCTGATGCAACCGGTTTACAGGATGTCCACCACAGGTGGTGACTTCTTGTCGGCCGAGGAAATCGATTGGTTGCCAGTACGAGAGAAAAGTTGGATAGACGCCTGGCAGGATAACGAAGATGTTTCCGACGAAGATTACTACGTATATGGAGACAAGCAAGACTCGGTCAACCTTCGCTCCGAATACTTATCGAGCGCGTTGGCGATTAGCCGCGATGGTGACGCCGGCATCTATTTGCTGAACCCGAAAGTCAAGGGCAGGAATGGAGAATGGGAGGCCTGGCACCTGACCAGCTGGATGCCTGGCGCGGAAAGATTTCAGTCCTTTGAAGAGATGATGAGGAACAGCTACATGTCTCTGGTGAAAAACCGAGACGCAGAAATGGCATTGGGATTCTAGACAACCTCGGCATATGGCTTATATTGCCCCCAAGCCCACTTTCTGTTTACTAGTTACAGGGCCGGTCTTAGGTTTTGCAAATTCGCAGAGTGGATGGTTATTGCCGAAACAAGCGTACAGCATCTCACGAGCAATTTCTCTCATTCTGGAAGCATCGGTCGATCTACTCTGTAGGTCATAGAGGTTTGCAAAAGCCAGATGGGCAACCGCGATCTCTGGATGACCAGCCGCGAGCAATTCTTTGCGCAACCTGAGACATTCGTCCAGGTCTTCCTCGGCAGCCGTGAGCTGTCCTGCTCGTATCTTGGCTTCGGCACGATGGAAAAGAAGAGTCGCTCTAGCGATCTGATATGCGGGTTGTCGAGAGTCCTGTACCAGCGCAAAACCGTCTTCGATCGAGGTTCTTGCTTTCTTAGTTTCAGACAACATCGAGTAAGTAGATGAGAGATAAGCTAGTGTGAGGGCTCGGTTCTCATCAAACTGATTTTGAATCCCTTGGCGCAAGCTGATTGAGCGCTCTAGATCTTTACGTGCATCGTCGAGAGAGCCCACGATATTCTCGACTCTTCCTTTTAGCGATAAGGCATTAGCAAGAGCAACAAGCGATCGATCGCTAGACGCTTTAGCACGGCAGTCATCTGCAAGTGCAACGGCTTTCTTCGCGTGAGTTAAGGATTCATCGTATTGTCCCATGTCAAAGAGTATGGAGCCGAGAGATTCATGACATACAGCCTCTAATTCAGCGAAGTTGTTTTCCATCGCTTCAATGCTTTTCAACATAATCTTATCTCGACTAGTATCATTACCGAGTTGGCTTGGCGCCGGCTTGCATTCTCGCCAGTTGATGCATGTTTGCAATGCTTTCTCGCTCAGTTGTCGAGCTTTCTCATACTGCAGCTGCGCCTGTGCAATTTCGGCTTGAAGACCGAATGCAAGCGCGGCCTCAGCTGAAAGCGGTGATAAAGTGCTCAAAGACCTGGATTGGAAATCAGCCATCGCGGCTGCAAGCCGAAAATGTCTTTTTCGCGCAGTCATAGCTATCAAGGCAGGAAAAACCGAGAAGAACAGGGCCAGGCTGATACCGCCACCAAACAGGATAGCGAATACGATCACATTGGGATCGATTCCGGCAAACTTCATATTCCCTATTGCATGAACGGAGGTAATGAAAAGTAGAACTACGACAAAAAAACCTAGCTGACGGCCACCTATCGGAGTGGATTTTCGATAAGAGCTCTGATCAGCTGTCTGTACAGTCGTGGCACCATGTTTGATATCACGTAGTCCTTTGAGTGATCTTAGTCGTTGGGCAGCTGAGAGATCGACTGCCTTTGTTGATAGCTTATCGCGATTGCTCTTCCTGACGTCATCTACGGCCAGGCATATCATCAATACTGCGCCACCAAGACAGGCTGCCCATATGTATAGATTAAAGCCGGGCTCCAGACATGAGTCTGCCGGGTTGTCCAACTTATAGTGCACCATCACCGGTTTGGCGGAGTTGTATTTCTCAACTATCTGAGCCTGATCGCGGAAGTGAACTCCGCCGAATTGAACGCAGTCAGAGGTGAACGTCTTACCATTGACTTTAAACTGATAGCGAATCTCAGCCTCGTCTCTTGACCCATTCTTAACCTCAACCTTTTTTATTTTCGCAGAGATTACCTTTCCTTCCGCGGTCGGCCAGTTGTTGCTGGACTGTCCGTTCATGCCGTCATGAATAGCCACTCCGGCTAAAACTACTGCGATGCCGATTCTGAGTAACTGGACTATAACACCCAAGCAAACAGATACGTGGTTCATGCTGCACCTCCGTTATAACAGACACAACGAGCCAGAAGCTGAGACCACGACGGTGGGGTCACTCAACTAGGAGAACGGATTGTTTAGTAAGCGCTGAGCTCAATTCGGAATTTATTCAATGTTAAACGCTCTCTTGACAAGGGTGCAAATCCGTAAGATAGCCTTCATATTTGCCCGGAAACAGACTACTACGACCTTGCTCTATTTTGGTCGAAACCGAGGAAACTGGATGACGTTCACCCAGTTTTCACTCATGCTGGCGGATACTGAAGGTATGCGACATTTAAACGTTTTGAAGCTGTCATGTTGCTCATGTCACGAGGAAAAGCGCTGAGCCTCCGATTCGAACATCAAAAAAATGTTCGACGGAACTCACGGTTTCGTGTCGACTGGTTTGGTTGTTGACCCGTGCCAATAAGACACCGGAGGCACAAAAAACGTAAAACGATGATGTACCTTAACTACT
>CAZISK010001017.1:0-3042 GCA_964541355.1 uncultured Candidatus Obscuribacterales bacterium | reverse complement strand
AATGGCTGACGGATCCCCGACTGCTTGAACTGGATCCGAAAACGAGACAGAAAGTTCTGAAAGACAAGATTGAGCTCGCTCTGAATGCAAAAGAGTTGGCGAGCTCAATTAGCGATCGCAACCGTGAGAAAACCAATCAGAATGCAAATGTCGCACATTACTTCGCGCGAGTATCGCATTTACCCTTGCCTCCTGGCTGTAAAGAAGACTCCCATGGTGTTCTAAGTTTCAACTGGCCCGAGTCAATCCCAGTAGGCAACTCAGGAGATGAAGAGGGATTCAATGCCCTCAGCGCATGGCACGATACGAATCGCGCCAAATTCGATCTGGAATCGGAGAATCTGGAGCGGTTTGCAGCTTCGGACTGCAGACCATTCTATGGAGAGATACCTGGAAAGTATTACATCACGAAAGATGCAAATGGCATAGTGAATGGAATTTTCACGGAAAAACCCGAAGGTGTGGAATACGAGGAAAGTAATTTGCTTCGAGGCGACTATAACGTGAGAAAGGAGGGAGGGCAGTACTACGTAGACGTCACTGTTCAGCCCAAGCAAGCCAGTCTTCTCAATCCTCACAATTATTTCGCCAGAGACGTAGGAGTTGCATCGGTAAAGACATTTGGTCCTTTTAACGAGGGACAATTGATCGTTGTCTACAACAACCGCCTGCAAAAGGTGATGGTTCCTGTCGAGAAGGCCATGAAGGCAAGAAATTGGCAACTCGCAGAATTTTGGGTCTCCAACATAATTGCCACAGCGCTTGAGTTGAGTATTTTCCTCGGTTCGGGTGGATCCGCCGGAGTATTGTTGTTTGCCGGGAAAGAAGGCGTAAAAAAAGTTGCTCCGCATTTGATTCGCACCGGATTGGCGACCACCTCCGCCATCGCCAGTAGTGCCGCCGTTACAAGTGAGCCGTATGGCGAACCAATCCATACAGGACTGACAACCATATTCCTTGGTGATATGGCCCTTACTCTGCTGTTGAAGAAGCCGCCCGGGCTAGTGGAAGCAGCTGGACTGGCAAATCTCAATAAAGCATCGTTAATATTTAAATTACCGATAAAAGGCGCCATGAAAGTCAGCGATTCGAAAGCTGTGCAATGGGGCATCAACGCATCGTTCGCTGGTCTTGCCATCTACGAATTCGGAAAAAAACTTGGAGATTCTTCCAAAGGCAATCCTTACTTTGACGATTCCAACGGCTTCGGCTGGCTCGGATCCTCGCATAGCGCCGCCGATGCCATGGTGCAAAGAGCTGCGCAGAGAAGAGCGGTGAATGTTTTCTTGGATCATCAATTCGATCTGATTTCATCTGCTAAAGACATGCCGGCGGGTGACAAACAGTTCATCGGCAGATTGGGAGAAAGAACAAAAGCACTGTTAGACGCACGTTCTAAGCCAGGCAGCAACAGCTCGCCTCAGCTAACTCGTGAATTAGAAGCATTCAAATCAGAAATGGTCAAAGTGCTAAATTCCAACGATGGTCAGAGAAGTCCTGCTGTCAAATACGCCGCGGCCCTATCGTTGCTGGTGCTGTCGGTACAACAAGACAACACCCTACCTTTGAATCTTCTTATGGAGCCTGGCGGCGCGAGCTTCTCTAGAGAGCAGCTCACCGCAATTATCAAACAAGCATCAAACAGTCCGGATGCAACTATACGATTAGCCGCTGAGGAACTTCTAATTCGGTCGGGGCAAACGGACAAAACGCCCTTTGATCTCGCCAAGTTCATGCTCAATACGCTGGACAATGGCAATTCTAGCGTGGAATCCAAAGCCAATGTAATCAGAGGATTGACTCTTCTGGCTCGCGACATGAGAGCGATTGAGCCGCTCATGCTCACCGGACTAGATCCAGAGCAGCGAGATCGATTTCAAATCGCCGGCGCAGGATTGATGTCCCATAATCTGCTCGCTCGCCTGCGCACCACATGCGGTGACAAACATCAAAAAGACGATGTTCGGGCAATGGCGGCAATGTCGCTCTTCCATTACTTTACGGATCCCGCCTCTAACCTGGAAACACTGTTATCGCAAGACAGTGCAGAGTTCCAGAAAGCCAAACAAAATCCTGGGAAGTATGCAGAAACAGTTGTGACAAAACTTCTCGAAGAAGCAAGATCGTCGACTGATCCAAACAAACGGCTCAACGCACTCATCCTTTTGCGTGAATTGAAGAGTCTTGAATTTCCAGCGTGCCAGGCTGCACTAAAAGACTTCGACTTCAACAAGGAGGTCCTCAAGTTTATCACCGGCAACATTGGCCCTGATGGAAAACTAACAACATCTACCGCACAGGCCCTGGCAGAAGCAATTAGTGCTCTCGATCTATCCAGCTCATCAAGCCTGTCCAGCGCAGATAGAAAGGCTCTCGCTCAGGTTCTCGCGCTACCTAATACGGTTGAGTCAAACATCGTTAAACTGGCACTCGCGAAACGCGCTCAAGAGCTTGTAAATGGACTAGCCACAACCGCTGAAAGAACCAACCTTTGTCTGTCGGTGTTAAGCAACCTTGAAAAATCAATAGATCTGTCTCCCCGCAGCGCTTCCATGGCCGGACCTAACTCGATCGAATTTCGAAAGTGCATCATAAATTCAATTAAACTAGTGAATGGATCAATTCCATCGCAGGACGAGCTAAATAGCTCTGAACGAGATGCAGTCAAAGACGTTCGAAGTAAGCTTATCGAACGACTCAAAGAAATGGCCAGACCTGAAGCTGTTGCTAAAGACAGAACCGATTGGGAGCCATCGGCATCGGTCCGACTGTCAGCCCTGGAAGCATTGCAAACCATGATGGAGACCGTTGATTTCACAGCGGTAACTTCACTTAGCCTTCGTCACGAAACAGATTTTGCGATTCGAAGACTGGCTGAGCATGCGGCTCTACGTTTAGACAGTCCAAACCGCGATTCGCAGTACTACACCCTTCTATTTACTGATGCTGGATTGATTGACACACGTCATCTGCACGGAGATCCAGATGGACCGAAGTTGAAAGACAATTTTCTAGGTGAACTCGGCGTCATGAATTTTGAAG
>CAZISK010001016.1:0-3044 GCA_964541355.1 uncultured Candidatus Obscuribacterales bacterium | reverse complement strand
GTGGTTGTGGTGTGAGGTGGGTAAAGGTCTAGTGATTTGTTCACTTTTATTAGTCCAATAATCCATTTTGGCCGGCTTCGTTTTGAAAGGATGTCTTAACCTGAAATCCTGAAGAACTTGTGATCGTCTGAGAAATGTGGGTGAAGCCTCCTCTGAATTTAAAAGATTCCAAGTAGACAAAATCGCAACCCGTGAGGATTTTGGGAATTGTTCCCGATTTAAGATGAGAATTTAGGTGATGCGTTTTAAAGGGGCTGGCCCTCTGGGTAAATGAAAGGAAGATTCATAAAATCTGGGTGAAAGAAAAGAGTTTGGCGAATAACATGCCTCGGCGTGGGGGGATGTAGGGGTTTATGCATCTTAAAAGGTATTCCTTGGCTTCTAGTGGGGCCAGGTCGGCTTTTGGCTGGCTTGCTTCCGGATTGACTGTTCTTGCAATGTCTCAGGCGCCTGCCTGGGCAGAGGTGATACGGAACGACACTCCACAAATCGAAGGTCTGAAAGAGACTCGTGTTTATGAATGGCGCGATACCGGCCGCAAGCCTAACGCGGTGGCTATCGCGGTTCATGGACTGGTATTGCACGGTGGAGTTTACGACGTGTTGGCTCGAGAGCTCGCCTCTCAGGGCTTCGTGGTGGTCGCCCCCGACATGCGCGGATATGGGCGCTGGTGTCCGGAACATCTGAGAGATCATGCTGTAGAGCCGCTCTCCGAGTCAGATCGCATGAGCGCAGACAATCAGGTGGCTGGCGAAGCGGCCGGCAAAGCCCTGGCCGATCAGATGTCAGAAAACACATTGGCAGCTGGTGTCTGCTGTGATCGAACGATCGGCACATCGAGAATTTCTTACGAAAAAAGCTATAGAGAGTTGCAAGAGCTGGTGAGGGCTGCACGCAATCAATATCCGGCATTGCCGTTGTACGTGATAGGCGAGAGTCTGGGCGCTGGAATGGCGCTTCACCTTGCGGCTGACATGCCGCAAAGCATCGACGGTCTGGTACTGTCCAGTCCGGCAATCAAGCGTCGTTTTTACATGGAGCCTCGCATGCTCATGGATGTGATGGTCCTGATGGCGAGCCCATCCAAGAACATCGATCTTGTTCCTTACATAAAGAGATTTGCTTCTGAAGATCCATTGATTATCGAGTCGGCACTTAAAGATCCGCTTGTACGCAAGAAGTTGACACCGATCGATCTGTGGAAAACAGCACGACTTATCAAAGGCAACGTTAAACATGCCGCTCGTGTGCCAGGCAGCATGCCGGTATTGATTATTCAGGGCGACAAGGATCGCATGTTGCGATCCAACGGCGTGGTCACGCTTCTCGAGCGCTTAAAGTCCAGAGATCAAACCGTCAAATGGTTTCCCGGAAAAGGACATCTGCTTCTCGAAACACCTCATGTCATGCCGGAAACGATCGCTACGGTCTCATCATGGCTGACGGAACACGCACGAGATGCAAATCCTACTAAGGCTTCGATCATGGATTCGGAAGAGTTGAATTAACAACCAAGTTCTATTTTTTCGGATTCGAAGGCGCCACCAGTAGACCAGGTGGCGTTTTCAGTACATAAGGTTTGAGAATCGGAGCAGTCACCGAGCGCTGGTTGATCTCGATTTCAGCGCGGGCGGCGCGCAGCTTTATTCTCTGAGCAAGCCCCTCGTCAGAGTCGTCTTTGCTCATATCCTCTTCGTCAAAGAAAAATTTGCGATCGGACTTACCCTCTTGCTCACGCGCGAATGCCAGCATAGGTTTGATCGCCTCCACCGGTGTTGCCAGCGTCATGTTGCGCTTATCCGAGAAGACAATCGCTCCCACCGCTTGCATCTGATCGTCTGTCAGCGGTCCGCCGGAATTGCCTATATTGGACAGATTGGCGCTGTCAAGGACCTCGCGATCAGCCTTTTCACCGACGATCAACAAGGAGAACAGCTCTTTTTGCGTGATCTTTCCAAGGGAGTCTTTCAACTGCTTCCGTCCACGAAATCCGGACTCCTTGTCGGAAGGGGACATGAACAGCCGATTGGAACTTAAGGGATATCCCCAGGCCGTCAGCTTCTCGCCGCCTTTCAGACCTTGCGACGAGCCCAGAGTTATGGGCTGAAACAGTCTTCCTTTGGGATTATCCAGCTGAATTATTGCCAGGTCGAATCTCCGATCGACTGCGACAACTGCGGCAGGATAAGAGGTCAGACCGCCCTCCATCGTCACGGTCAGATCCTTGAGCCCTCTTAATATGTGGTAATCGGTGGCGACCATGCCGTCCGGTGTCACGATGAAGCCGGACGCGGATGGATGGCTGATTTTGCCGTCCTTCGTTCGCGAGCCGCTTACTCTGACGACGCTGTCTTTGACAGCAAAGTATTGTTTGGCCTCGGTCGACGAGCGCTCGTAATGCGTGCGGTCGAACAGTTTGGTTTCGCCACCGGGCAATTGCGTGGGAATGGTAACAGGCTCTGAAGGGCGACCCGACTTATCCAGTCGCGGCGCGAAGACGTTCCCGAAGTCAGGTTCGGGCATCGTAGGCAGAGCCGGGCTTGAGTCCGGCTTCCGAGGTAAGCTCTTATCATCCACCATTTCTTGTCAAGTGTAACGGTTGAAAACTGACTGTGCAAATGAAACATAGACTTTGTATATTCGCGAACATCAGAACTACGACATTAACTTTGAAATTCGAGGCTCGAAAGTTTTAGAATCCAGGTCTCTCAGCAGAGGTCTTTGATGCTCTACAAATACTTGCAATTCCAACCGCGGGTCGACTGCACCGCGTTCATCGCGCCAACAGCCGTTTTGATAGGTCAGGTCTCGATTGCGCAAGGTGCCAGCGTCTGGTTCAACTCCATATTGCGTGGCGACATCAACTCGATTGAGGTTGGTGCCGACAGCAACATTCAGGACGCCTGTGTGCTTCACGTTACCGACGAGCGTGAAGTTGTCGTTGAAGAACGGGTCACCGTCGGTCATGGCGTGATTCTGCATGGCTGTCGGGTTGAATCCGATTGTTTGATCGGCATGGGATCAATCGTTCTCGATGGCGCCTT
>CAZISK010001015.1:0-3054 GCA_964541355.1 uncultured Candidatus Obscuribacterales bacterium | reverse complement strand
TTTCAACTTAAATGTATCCAGGGCGTCTGAGGCGAGCAGATTGGCGAGCTGAGTGCCACGCTCCGGAGACATCTTGATTGAGCTGGTTCTCAAGCGCTCCACCATATATGGTGACAAATTATCCCGCAATGCCTCGATATCTTTGGAGTCCAGATGTTTCGCCATTGCCAGCATGCCGTCGACAGCACTGGCATGCGTGTCTGGATTTTTCAAACCTGCTCGCAATACCTCTCTGACTTTGTCCGGAATATCCTGAGGATTGAGTGCGGCAATTTGCCCGAGCGTTTCCAACTTCATGCTGCGGTCGGGTATCACCTTAGTCTGAAGATCGCTCGTCAAAGAATCCATAACAATTTTACGTAATTCGGGACTGTGCTTGGCAGTCTCGATTAAGGATTGCCGCGCTCTGTAAGCCAGATTAGAGCCGGGTACATCCTTGTACGGACTCTCTTTGGTTCGGGTAGTTGGGTTGACTAGCGTATTGTGCTTGCCGACACCGCCCGCCATTGCGGCGAGAACATCGATGGCTACTTTATTTCCTTTTTTTGCGTTGCCCTCGAAATCTTCAACTTGTGAGCGGAATCCTCGGCCCACATCGCCAAAACGCGCGATGCTTCCTTTGTCCGAGTGGTCAAACACGAAACGATTGTTTTCACTGCCCGCTGCTTTGGTATATTCGCTGATAAGCTCTCTGGTCCCCGCGTTGCTTGGGTCGGTCTCCAGAGTGAGCACATTGTTCAAGCCGGCAAGCAGCTTTTCCGACCGCAACGCGTAATCCTTTTCTCTGCCTTTGTCTTCATTTGCTCTAAGATTGTTGGTGTCGCGAAAGGCACCTCGTATCTCATAAGCGATCCGGCTGCCGTCGCCGTTATCCGATACTCCACTGTTAGTCAGATCTTTCAGCGTTAGCGCCAAGGCGGAAACCTCATCCGGATTCAAGCCGCCATTGTTCATTCCTGACTCACGCAAAGCTTTGACTGCCGTTAGCTTCAATCGTGCTTGCCACTCTGGAGTCTCCTTTGAAAAATCAGGAAGCTTGTCTGAAGCATATGAGTTGTCGCCAAACTTATTCATGGTCTGCCATGCTTTTCCAGCCTCACCGCCTGGTGCAACGATTGCAGCCAGAGCGCGGCGGGCATGAACATCACCGTCGCGCGCGCGCTGGCCCAGCTGCCCTACTAGCTTTTCCGCCTGTCCTTTGTCATCTGCAAAGTAAATGATGGCAACCCGCTGTCCATCGGTGTCTTTTTTCTGCTCCAAAACCCGATCGGATTTTATCGGAATGCTGTACTTGCTGCCAGATAGTGGCGCATATGGTATCGGAGTTCTGTCTTCGCCAGCGCTTGTCCGTGAAAGTGGGGTTGAGCTGGTGCTATCGTATCCGGGGAGTGGCGGAACTGTTATCGAGATGCTGTTATCGTATCCAGGCAGTGGTGGTAAAGGTATAGCACTCTCGCCGTCAGGACCTGCTAGTGGAGGGAATGGTGTCTGGTCTGCTTCGAAGTGTGGCGAAATCGGATCAACGTTTCCTTCTCCGTTCAAACAGGGAAGCTCCGACTGAACGCCTAAAGTCGATGTGTTGTTGACCGCTCGTAGATCTGTTGTGTTCGAAAGATGTTCATTGGAGTTCGATGCCGACAATTTGGTAAACGATACAAACTCGGCATCAGCTGAGAGCTTGAGCGCACTGTCAATAAGTACGGATGACTCTTGTGCTTTGTCGAACGCTTCAACCATGAGGCTAAGTTCACTCTATCTCTTAAGCAAAGTCCAACCAGCACCATGTCTTTGACCTGGCACTGCTAGACTACCTTGCTAGTCCCACTCAACTGTTTATGCGAAAATTTGCAAGCAGACGCTGGTAGAGATTGTCCACCGGTAGCAACCTGGAGTTTGTATCTTCATTGTGAGTCTTGGCTCAGTTAATATCCAAAGCCGCCAATTGCAACTATAGTAAAATAGAAGAGTGACACGGTAGTGACATGCAGTATTCTTCAGTAAACTGAAATCGCTGGAGTTTTCCTTACCGATTGGCTCTCGTCAACTCGACCGTTTTTAGCAGAAATTTGCGAAACCACACTTAAACTGGAATTTGTGATTGGAGGTCGAAAGTGGCGAAAATCCTTCTAGTAGAAGACGACGTTTTATGTTCAACTCTGCTGAAAGAATGTCTCCTGGCCGACGGCTACTGCGTTGAGGCTTGTAATGATGGCTTGGAAGCGTCGAGACTGCTCGAGACGTACAGTTACGATCTACTCATTCTTGACTGGCAGTTGCCTGGTCAGAGTGGTATTTCGACACTAAAACAGTATAGAAAGAATGATGGAAAGGCACCGGCCTTAATACTGACAGGTAAGACTTTGCCGCAAGACAAAGTTACCGGATTAGATGCCGGAGCGGATGACTATATGTGTAAGCCCGTCAACAATTTGGAGCTGTGCGCCAGGGTGAGGGCATTGTTGAGACGTGCCTCCGGGAATGCATCCAATCGGCTACGGCTAGGTAACGTTGTAGTCGATCTAAAAGGACATACCGTTTCCGTCGAAGAACGGCAGATCGATCTTTTGCCACGAGAGTATGCCTTGTTCGAATTTTTGGCTCGGAATCCGAATAAAGTATTCACCTATGAGGAGATTGGCAACTCAGTCTGGCCTATGAACTGCGATGTCGCATACGAAACGATCAGGACGTGTATAAAAAGAATACGGCAAAAGCTCGGAGCAGACGAAGAACACATCATTCGCAACATTTATGGTGTTGGATATGTGCTCGATTCGAGAGACCCTCGATGATTGAAGCGGTGGAGTTGCATTATGCTTCGAGTAGGTCTCGCCGTGATTTGCTTCTTCGCGAATGAAGGATCGATTAGGTCTCTGGCGGTTGAAGTTCATTTGATACAATGCCGCTGATACGTATGGGTTTACTCAAATGATCAAACTTGCAGCACTTGCTGTTTTATACATACTCTTATCTCTCCAATCATTTGTGCCAGCACTGGCGTAGGAAGATGGACAGCGAGAGCAGGCTTAGCAATACAACTATGCCAACGAGTAT
>CAZISK010001014.1:0-3066 GCA_964541355.1 uncultured Candidatus Obscuribacterales bacterium | reverse complement strand
GAGATCGAAGTGCGTATAGCGATCAGGCGCTCAGAGACAGTATAGAGGTGGACTCCTGAACGGTGCGCTCAGATAATGTCTTGCAGTACTTGCAGTTATCTTCTGGTCCGTGCTGACTGCGCTCTTGTGGGCACTTCATAGACTCCAGGTCTTTTACAATCTCCTCGAAGTGAACCTTGAATATAGAATCTTCGATCACGATATTGCTCGCGCTGATTGATTGCGTGTTGATCCGCACGGTCGTAAGTGAGATCGAATCAAACGGCCAGCGCACGCGCAGGCGCTCGCACAAAAAACGCTTAACCAGTGCGGACACAGTCGGCCATGCCGACGAAAAATATTTTTTGTTGCGCAGATCGTATTCGACGATCTCTAAATGACGCTTTTGCGGATACCAGAGAATAAGATCGAATGTGTCTTCCAAATATACGCGTACATGTGCGACACGTGATCTGGCTTTGAGCGCGACTGATACCACCTCCGCGCCGACCGGTCTGTAGGGATGTTGGGCATATGTCATCAGCGCCTTGTAGCAATACAGAAAAGCCCGAGCGACAGAATCGGAATCGGCGCCGGAAGCTTCAACCTGCTCCAAAGGCCAATGCTTGCCCATAAAGGTCTGGACTTCATTTGAATTTGAAACTTTGCCTCGATTGATCTCGGCGATACCTTTTCTTATGAACTGTCTGCAAATGGATGAGACGCTCCTCGGTCCACTTTGCGTCGAATAAGCGGCAAGAGCCGTCTCGTAGGCCTTCTTGCAAGCCCTGTATGTGTCGATCATTGAAGGCGAAAACAGCGTGCGGTCCATATTTGAACCCCCTCCAGTTGCGATACCAAACTTTTGTATGTCATACTAATATATGGCACGGCTACAAAATCAGTCAAATGAAATTCGCCGTTCGGGATCAATTTGCCCATACACCAGATGAAAAAACGTAGGCAAAAATTGGCTCATTCCTATACTGTGGAATGTCTTTGCGGATCTGTTGTGGATCCTCTTGTCGATATATCGGATGGGTCTTATATATCTGACAGCTGGAGCGGCTCTTGCACATTAATTTGTGGCGAGAATCAGTATTTTTTTTGCGATTCCAACTATCGTTCATATAAAGACTTTTCTGCCGACACGGTTATATCTCCTGTCGGACGACTTCTATATATGATTGAGGTTCACTATGTATAGTACCAAGCCCAGTCATCCCCTTCGCCCGGTTCTGACAGTCGCAGAGCTGACTGAGCAGATTAAAGACCTCTTGGAATCGACTTTTGACTTCGTCTATGTCGCCGGTGAAGTGAGTAATGCAAAGGTCTATTCTTCCGGGCACTGGTATTTCTCTTTAAAGGATCAGGACGCGACTCTGTCCTGCGTCTCATTCAAAACTGCCAATCAGCACATCAAATTCAAATTGGAAGATGGCCTGATGGTTGTGGCAAGAGGAAAGCTGAGCGTATATCCTCCGCGCGGCGGCTACCAGATGATCGTCACCGCTCTCGAGCCGGTAGGCATCGGAGAATGGCAACTGGCATTCGAGCAGTTGAAGGCACGCCTTGCCCAAGAGGGACTGCTGGCGCCTGAGCGCAAGCGACAGATTCCGATTCTTCCAAAGAAAATTGGTATAGTGACAAGCCCATCCGGTGCTGCTCTTCACGACATACTAAATACAATCAAGCGGCGAAATGGCTCAGTCGATGTTTTGATCTCTCCGGCTCGCGTTCAAGGCGAAGGCTCGGCTGAGAGTGTTTGTCAAGCGTTGCAGTTGCTGCAAGAGATAGATGATTTGGACGTGATTATCGTGGCAAGAGGGGGAGGCTCTATAGAAGATCTATGGTCCTTCAATACGGAGATGGTGGCACGGGCAGTATTAGCCTCCAGGGTGCCGGTTATATCGGGGGTGGGTCACGAGACTGATGTCACGATCTGTGATCTCGTCGCCGATCTTAGGGCACCGACGCCGACAGCGGCGGCGGAGTTGGTGGCGAAAGGCTACGGGGAGCTCCACGAAAAGTGGAGCTACCTGAGGAGGCATCTTGTCGCGACAATTGATGAGCGTGTTGCTAAGGCTCAACGGCGTGTCGCTCAGTTCAGCCCTGAACAATCATTACTTCGTTATCAAGATCGGCTCAGGCATTTGCGCGAACGAGTTATTTTCTCTCGCAATAGAATCGCCGACAAAGTAAGTTATCGACTTTCAGCCGAGCGGCAACTCTGGAGGCAGTACGCCGAGAAGCTCAACGTCTTGGGCCCAATGCAAGTATTGTCCAGAGGATTCTCCGTGATTCGCAAAGAAGACGGCACGGTTGTTCGCAACTTCCAGAGCGTTCAACCCGGTGAGAGATTGGAAGCTCTTCTCGAGAATGGTCGCCTTATCGTAGAAGTAAAAGTAATACAACCAGACTGGTGCGCCAGGGAGGAATGGTGATGAACAAATCGCTTGATTTTGAAGTAGCAATGAAAGAGTTGGAAGCGGTCGTTGCCCAACTCGACGGCGAAGTTAAGCTCGACAAAGCCCTTGCTCTGTTTGAGGAAGGCATGAAGCTTTCAAAGCAATGTGAGGAATTCCTCAAAGGTGCTGAGCAAAAGATTGAAATGCTCAAGCGCGGTGAGAGCGGAGCACTAGTGGCGGTGCCGTTTGTCGGCGATGGATCGGACGACATTTCAGGACTGACCGAACCGATCAAAGTCAATTCCGAAGTCGCTCCTGCGAAAAAGAAAAAGGCTGCGGCTCTTGAGCCGATTGTCGAGGACAGCGACAAAGACAACCGCTCTCCGAATCAGTTGAGCCTGATGGAGAAGTTGGCGACTTACAAATAAGGGTGTGGACTGGATTCTCATCGTCAATTCCTGAATCTGGTCATAACGATGATAGAGAATGTTTGAAACAACAAACTCCAAGATGTGCAGAATTTCTCGGCACCTTCGGCTCAGATCGGGTTCATAGAAGATCTAATTCTTAAATCGTCTAATAGAACTATCTAATTCTGTAATTGAACCATTGCGAGTCTATCAAATCGCATGAGTAAGAGATGGTTTTATCCCCAAATAAGAGGGGCATCGCAATGCCC
>CAZISK010001013.1:0-3074 GCA_964541355.1 uncultured Candidatus Obscuribacterales bacterium | reverse complement strand
TTAAATTAGTCTGCTTGCGGATTTGCGAGGCAAGAGCATTGATATTTACTGGTGATTATTACTTGATTATACAAGTAATTCTCTTGCACGATAGCCACATCGAATAAGACTAAATCTGCCTTTCAAGCAGAAAAACTCGCTTTCAACTCCGACAGCTCGACGACCTTTGCTGTAAATTGAGCGCCGCGTTGCATCAAGTGAACACTGTTTGGATGTGCCGCTTAGCACTGCAAGAAAAAATCGTCTTCCTGGATCAGTTCGCAACCTGATCTCCACCCGTTACTGCGAATCACGCCAGCGCTGCAATGCCTCACGCGCTCGTTCCAGATCACGAGCCAAATCTACGGCCGCATGGGTATGAGCGCCACCGTCAATCTGACCTCTAAGTGCCAGCAGAGCTCTGGCTTCGGTATCGCGACCCTGGCGCTGCAACGCTTCGGCTCGTGCAGCCAGATCTCGAATGTATCCTTCCGTCAGATTCAATCGTTCGTGTGCATACGGTTCAAACTGAGCCAGTGCCCGCTCCAGTCTTGCCGCTATCTCGGCACCGTTACCGGACGTAGTACCATTCATGAGGTTGATCAGGTGATTGGTTTCTCGCCTCGTATTAGCAATAACCATTGTGGTATCGGCCCGCATAGCGATGTGCGGATCTACTCCTGGGGCCGCAGGCATAGGCACTAACTCTCCAGACGGGAGAGTTATGGGGTTAGGCAATGGTTCGTCCCCGACTCGCCCATTGCCTTCCCAACGCCTCATCGCCCTTTCGTGTCTGGCGCGCTCTTGATTGATTTCGGTGCGAATACTGGCAAGTTCTGCTGCTGTTAGCGGTCTTACCGTAGGTGCGGTGTGTGCTTGATCGAATGGCAGCCGAATGTCGCCAACATTGAGAGGAGAATTGGCGATCCCTCTAATCATGTCCGCGACCCGATTCCTCAGGACTCGCAAATCTGCCTCCGGACAATTTTCGGGGACGTGAACCACAGCATTCTCTCTCATCGTCACGCCGGTGTAATCACCATCTCCGAT
This sequence comes from uncultured Candidatus Obscuribacterales bacterium, assembly GCA_964541355.1. GTDB lineage: Bacteria > Cyanobacteriota > Vampirovibrionia > Obscuribacterales > Obscuribacteraceae > JADYXR01. The sequence goes on along the minus strand of CAZISK010001013.1, from coordinate 2,045 downwards.
CTTATCCCGGGCTGACGCATCAATGGGGATAAAGCGACCGGTTCGCCTGTCGATGACGATGAAGTCGTAGCCTACGCCATCCATAGCCGAGCCGCCGCGGGTCCTGATCACTGCGTAGTCACCATGACCACCATTTCGAACGATTTCAGCGATCGCTTCATTAATCAAGCGCTGTGTGTCCAACGTCGCCCTGTTCGCAGAAGGCGATCCGTCAACTGCCGTACCGATGTCGCAACTGCTCTCGAAGCGACTAATCTCCTCAGTAAGCGCCCTACGGGCGTGTGCCAGGGCTGTATCTTGTTCAGCGGTGCGAGTTGGGCAACCTTCCAGTCTTTGAATCTCGTGAGCGGCATGCTGCAAGCGGTTAAACAATAAATCGTGCGTCGATCGCATCTGGGCGCGTTCTTGTGGTGACAGAGGATTTGTCGTGCTGATGATGCGTCCCTCAAGTGGGTTAAGTGCAGATCTCAAAGAGCGCATTTGTTCGTGAATGGGGCTATTGGCAAATTGATGCGCTGCTGTCAAGCTTGTCTGGAAGTCGTTAAAGGCTCCTCTTCCAGTTAAAACTTCCTGCATGAAGTGGGTTCGGATTGCTGGATCTAGGGCAGCCACAGCGTTGATTTGCTCGGGCGTCATTTGGTCCAGCCTGGTCTGATCGACTACGCGATCTGCCAGCATGCGCTGCGACGATCCTTGAGCGGAAAGAGCATCGAACAAACGCTGTTCTTCAGCCGTGCGCGGGCGAGTCAGATTGGAGATTTCCTGCAGTCGCGCTTCGGCTGCAATTGTTCTCTCGGCAAGTACATTTCGTAGTCGTGTCAATTGCAATGATTCGGACTCAGACGGTGGATTATCTTGTGGACGTGCTTCCAGACTGACGATTAGCTGTCTCATTGTTGTTATCTGGTTATCTACAGGCGCGCTGTGGTAACTGCGCGCTTGCGTGACGGCGGCATCGAAAGCTGCTTCGCTGAATAATTCTCCCGTAACGACAGGGTCGATAAAAGCTCGCCTGAGCTCTCTTGGAAGTTCGGCAATTGCATTGAGTCTTTCTGCTGACAGCGCTCGGTCGGCGTAGCGAGCGGCAATGGTAGTCTCAGCTTCGAATTCGGCTCGGGTCGTTGTGGTGCTGCGTAAGAGCGGATCGAGGATTATCTCGCGTACTGCCGGCGGCAAGCGGAAAGCAGTGTCCAGTTGTGCGCTTCTGATACCGCAAGCAGTGGCGTTGTCGCTGTAGGTGCGAGCGCGCTGGAGAGCTGCAGTTATGGTGGAAGCGGTGGCGAGAGGTGCGGTAACTCTGGGCACGACCAGAGCCTGGAACACGTGGTAATCGATGCCGAGCGCTGTGCGAGCATTATTGAATGCTTCGATCACGCGTTGATGTTCAATTGTGCGTGATTCTGCAGGCGTCGTCATGGCAGTGCGATAATCGCGAAGGCGTTCATTCATCATCTGTTGCAGTAATAGACGTCTTGGCTCTGCAGCGGGACCGGTGCTCCGAGCAAATCCGGCGATCAAGTCCAAGCGACTGATCGGATTGATCTCTTGAGCAAGGTCGCGCGCCTGGGCGAGGGCGCGGTCAAATGCTGCCTGGTTGAATGTACTATCTGCCAATATCGGATCGAGAAAGGCTCTGCGAATGGTGGCAGGCAGAGTTCCTGTCTGGATGCGAATTTGGTCGAGGCGTTCAGGGGTAAAGGCAGTGACGCGGCTGATGGGCACTCCATCATGCACGAGGTCATGAGCAAAACGTGCGGTTCTCAACTGCGCCGCTGTTGGTACTTCCGTGCGAGCCGTTATAGGGTCGATGAAATGTTCCCGAATAAGGTTCGGCAACCGGAGTATGTCTCCCACTACCACTAAATCATTGGCGGCACTATTGACAGTTGCGCCTTGAATCTGTGTTGCATGCGGTAGCATGGCTTGCAGGATCTCTCTTATGGCAGGCGGAATGTCGGTCCGTCGATCGATTTGATCATGCAATTGCTGCCGCATGTCTATCATTTGCCTTCGATCGGCCGCGGTAATCGCGCCTTCAAAGATCC
>CAZISK010001012.1:0-3080 GCA_964541355.1 uncultured Candidatus Obscuribacterales bacterium | reverse complement strand
AGGGACCTGGAGCCGATGCCTGGGTCACGCCAAAGGAGGGTTATGGGCGTTCCGGTCCACCGCCAACCTCGACTCTCGAGGTCACCATAATTCCAACGAGTTGTGGTCGGAGGGGACGGTAATTCCCATTGACAGCGATGTCCTCAATTCATATATTTGCCCTTGATCGTTGGTGAAAAGGGCGAAAGAAGCCAACTCTAATCGTCAATCCAAATTTTTCCAGCAGCACCCAATGACAAGAATTAATCCACTATCACGACGATTTCGTCGAAACAACAATGGAAGCGCAATCACAGAGACCGGCCCGGCTCTCTTCCTTTTGCTGATTATCATTCTATTTCCTCTCATAGACCTCATATATATGGGTCTCGCCTTCGGTATCGTCTGGTACCTGAATCACCTTGAAGTGCGCGAATTAGCATTGCGCGTGCCGAGTGAGTCAACGCAGGTTCTCACCGACATCGACCGCTTATTCGTGAATCAGGGACTGGGAAGATTCGTTGGAATGACATTTCCCAACATATCTCATCCTGGTGGCGCACAACGTGGTGGCACCCCGGTCATGGTGACATGCACGACCAATGTCACGGTGCTGCCTTTCATGAGCATACCGTTTTTGTTTCCAGTTTCTGGTATCAATGCACCTGTTAACTTCGTTGTAACCAGCACCAGACTCCAGGAAGAAGAGGGAATCAATTGAGCAAGTTTATGAGATCATCTACCAGAAGGGGTACAAAAAGCCAGCATGGAGCAAGCTTGGTCGAGGTAACCGCAGGATTATTCTTGATTGTGCCTTTGTTCCTCTGCATCATTGACCTGTCAGCAATTGTTCTCGGTCAGATTACCAACGACACCCTTGTAAAACGCGTTGCACGCGCGGCAGCACACCAGGCTGACGCCGGGGCAGCAGGCACCGCAGCAAGTGGCATCATCTCCACCTTCGGCGGCAGTGGAATCGTATCAAATCCGCAGCTCGTCAGCTTGTCATACAACGCCTCCAACAGCGGTATTGTCGTGGCCGAAACCAGATTGACAATCAAAGTTCCAGCGCCGATACCATTCGTGCCGCTTCTGCAGGCGTCGCGCACAATGAATGCCCGGGCTACAGAGCCAATTGTCATGCTTCCTGCCAACCCATAGTTTGGTTTATTCTATAAACATCAACTATGGCAACGGCGACCAACTCATGACCAAACTTTCTGTGCCCAAATCCGGTATCTTCCTGCTGCTTGGACTTACAGCTTTGTGCTCAAGCACAGATGCTTTCGCCCAGGGACAGGTCAAAGACTTGAAACAACCGACAGCGATGGCAGCGCAGCGCGATGCCACAGTCAATGTCAAAACGAACACTAAAGAGGTGACAATCGAAGGTGAGGTTGTCGACACTTGGTGCTACTGCTCAGGCGTAATGGGCGATGGACGTGGTGAGAAGCACAAAAAATGTGCCAGACTCTGCGTTGGCGGTGGCGTCACAGCAGGCATACTGGCTGATGATGGCACTCTGTACATTGCAGCCAAACATTCGGGCTACAAAGGTTGTGCCGGACTGCTGTTGCCCTACGTGGCTGAGAGAGTAAAGGCCAAAGGGTGGCTTGCCGAACGAGGCGGATGCAAGGTGTTGAAGATTACTTCTGTTGAGCGGGCGCCGAAGAGCCAAAAGTAGCCAGCAGAAAATCCTTGAGCTGCCAGGCGAAGTCTCGGTTCCTATTTGCCAAACGCTGCATCAGCCGGGCATATCGGTCCTTTATCTCCTTATCCTCAGGTGAGAGGATGCTGGCCTTCTGGTACATATCCAGCGCCGCAGCGTAGTTGCGAAGATGAATCTCGTAGTCTTTTCCCAGACGAAACAGCCCACGTGCCAGAGGCAAATTATCTGAAAGAATAGATGGACAAGATTTGATGCCCATCTCGTAGCTCGCGATTGCCCGATCGAATCTACCCAGCCTGTCGAACACATCACCTAATGCAAAGTGGAATGTTCTGCAGCGTCTTGATCTCTGCATTTCGCTATCTACAGAAGCGACTATCTCGTCGAACCCGCGGTCCGAGAGCTGCTTTCCAAGCTCAATTATCTGTGCCTTCGACTGTTCCAACGACTCACGAGAACTTTCGCTGCAAGATAGATCCATGAGATATAGCGCCAATGCCCCTCTATTGTCATTGAGCTGAAGCAAATGGGAGGCTGCTATGACAGCGGTCGATCTGTAGCATGGATTAGCCCGACCGGCCTGTTCATAAGCCTTACCGGCATCAGCGTCGCGTCTAAGATGCAATAGAATATCGCCCTTCAGCATGAGCGCTCGAATGTCCTTTGGATCATTGTCCAGGTCCCATTCAATCGCCTCCAGAGCGTCCTTAAAGCGCCCCTGGATCATTCTCAGCGAAGCGCAGGTGAAACCGTAACCACTCTGTTTTTTACCGGCGCGTGTGGCCTGTTCGAAAAGCTGTTTTGCCTCGGCATTGCGGTGGGCCTTCTCCAGGGCCAGACCGATCTGGAACAACTTGGCACCATCGTTCTTCAAAAGCTCCCTTGCCACCGGAAGCTCATTGTCTACATCAGCGGGTTCTCCAATGAAGATGACGAGCAGGCACCGCCTGTAGTGCGCATTCGGAAATCCAGGTTCGCATTCGACGGCTCTGGAAAACGAGTCGAGAGCAAGCTGCTCGAACCCTTTTTGCTCCAGAAAAACGCCCATTGCATAGTGGGCATGGGAGTTGTTTGGCTGCTTGCTGATTAGTTGGGTGAGAACCTCGAGGTCCTGGTCTCTAAAGAACCCCTCCTCAATCCGCTTCGCCATTACATCGACAGCCTTTTGATCGAGCAAGCCGACTTGTGCATCAGGCACAGCAGCAGTTGCCACACACGGTACGGTGAAGAGCAACGCTAAAGCAACGTGCGTCCAATGCACGACGAAATTGCCGGTAAGCGAACGAAACCTCATTTTGAAGAGAGCTTGAAGCTGATTCGAATATTAGTCCGAAAACCTTTTTGCTTGGTAGCCGGCGAAACGTTGACGCTGATACCGTTATTTCCGTGAGTGGCTCGCACGGCTGTCTGCTCGTCGCGAGGCATCGGATCG
>CAZISK010001011.1:0-3083 GCA_964541355.1 uncultured Candidatus Obscuribacterales bacterium | reverse complement strand
ATGGGGAGGTGCCACGCCCCTTTAATGTGGAGAACGCTCGCGAGGCGTTGAAGACCTGTCTTGAAAAACAGTACAACACGCTTAGATCTGGAAATGATGCAGCAAAAGCCGCATCGAGAGGGCAAAGAGCAAAGCTCAGCCACTACCTCGCGGACATCGGTCATCCGGTTGGTGAGTCCATCAAAGTTCGGTCTTTCCTCAAGGAGCTTAACGGCCGGGATGCTCTCAATTTCGTCATCGGAGACAGTCCCCCTAAAGATTTCGTAGAGATTTTTCATAAAGCAATGGCGGACAACACCGATAGCTGGTCCGAAGAAAACGCTCGCGAAATTGTGAGACGACACCTCGCGAATCGAATTCGTGAGTTGGATAAGCTCCGATCAAACAACTACTTTGCTATTGGTGTAGAGCAGGAATGTTGGGAAGTCACCCGGCGAAACGATCTGGCTGCGGTAGAACTCTCGATCTTCCGAATCGATGGGAACTGGCTTGAATCATACGAGTTGGCTATGAAGTTGTCTGGGAATCAGACTGGCCGTGAAATTTCAACCAAGATCTTCGAAGTAATTTCCAAGCGTGGGTTTTCAGACCTGAGCGCTGAGCAAAAGAGCAAAGGGTTGAATGATGCGGTGACAAAACTATTGAAGGAGCAGTTGCCGCCGGGTATGGAGATTCCAGGCTCTGTCAAAGATGTAAGAGTAAAAGTTGGCGATTTTAATCAGGCTGAAGTCTACAAACACGATGATGGAAAACCTGTGTTCGAGATTCGTATCCCCGAAAAGATGTTTAGCAGCAAGGACGGTTGCATTGATGTGGCAGCAATAGTGTATGCGGATGTCTACGCAGTTGCCGAGCTGGACGTAAAGGCGGGTGGATTTAAGGCTGTCTCGCAGGTTGGACTGGGACCCCTGGTCCGAAGAATTAACGCCGAATCAGTGAGAGCGCTTTGCGCACACGCACTGGCGAACCCGGACATTCCGGCATTTGGAGAGAGAGGTAAAGTTCCACTCATGGTAGACAACCTGGTTTTGTTGAGAGAATTCCATAGCGCTTGCAAGGAGAAGTGCCAGGATGACTTATTGCGTCTGTCAGACAAAGACTTCAAGGAGCTAGTGGAAAAGGAGATAAAGGCTCAGTTAATTGCAGGAGTACCGTCCGAGAATGCTGAATTTCTGAGAATGTTGGTGGGAAGCGAAGAATCCTTGGGGATGCTCCGGGAAGAATTTGGAAAACTTGAAGAATCGGCAACCAGCAAGAGCGGTGAGTTAGAAGATCGCTCAAGAACAGGAACGTCAGCCTCCGAGGATCGCACCAAAAATGGTGCGGGAGTGACACCCCAGGTGCTGCATCTACACAAGGGTTCGTCGAAGACCGGCGTTGTACAGGCGTCCCGAGCCGATAAAAAGACAACCGATACGACAGCAAAGGACGGGATCACCGAGAAGAGCGCGGACAAAGAGCAAAGCAAATTCGAAAAGGGCCGTCAGTTGGGAGGCAAGCTCGCTGGTCTGGTTATTGCGTACGGCTTTGCGAGGAGCTTGTTTGACGATCATCGCTGACGCAATTGGTCGTGTCTTTTGAGTCTGTAAAATAGTTTGTGTTCGCGCCAAGCAAAGCTTGGGAAGGAGGGATTCCAGAATGAGTGGATGAAATCTTTTATCGGGGTCTTGTTGGTGAAAGTCCAACCCGGTTAAAGTTGTAGCGAACAGACCGGCAGCGAGTCTTGCCATTTGCTGGGGTGATCTGGAAGGTGCGAAGCGTAGACAGCGAGTACGTAGGCTGTGAGAGAATCCGCTCCGAAATCTATTATTGTTGCGGATGTCGACATCGTACACAAGATGGAAGACAGCATCTGATGGCACGTTAAGCGAGTGACATAGGACCCGCCGGAGTCGCAAGCCCGGAGCATGCGTACAAATGGAGCCTCCAGGAACTTGGGAAATACCTTCTCGTTCCTCAAACCACGCAAGTGGCGCCGAGAAGTGCCAATCAAGGGAGACCAGAGAGAAAGCACGATAATCCCGGGATTGGCGACTTGATAATTGGAGACAAATCCGGTAAATCAACCATGTCAAATTCGATACTCATTGGACCTTCCTCACAGAGTAAAAGCCGGTGTTGTATTTGGTGCGCCGTCGTTGAGTCTGCAGGATAAAGCAGGCTTGCAAAGAAGTTGCAAAAAAATTGAAGAAGCCTCCGCAAACCAGGTTGCGACGGTTTCGAAAAAACGAAGCTCGCGGTTAATTCCGCGAGCTTCGTCTTTATCTTATAGCTGATTCGATTACTTCATCAGCGCCAACTTGCGCGGTTTGGCGTGGAATTCGTATGGAGTTGAGCTGAGGTGCATGAGCACGGCTGTTGTCTTCATCATTGCATTAGCAACGCGCTTCATGTCTTTGTGCTGTGATTGAACCAGCTTCTTCACAGGCGACATGGCATTCATTGCTGATGGCAGCGAGAATTCCGAGGTGAACGCGGTGCGATTGTCATCGAGCATTACACGAGAAACACTTCGGTGCTGCACCGACTCAATCGGGTTGATGTCGCGGAACTGTCCGACATGTGCCTGGGTTACCGTGCAATGCTGGCCCGGTGCCAGAGACAGGCTGCGTCCTGCGGTCGTCACTGAAACGCTGGACTTGTGGTTGTCGTAGAGGTTGTATACCGAAAATTGATTGATGTCAATGCTTACGAAAACCGCAGAGCCGGCGGAAAGTTTGATCGAACCGTTTGGCGTCACAATCGTCGTGTCGCGGTTCGGTACGAACAGTCCCTTAGCTTCGGTAAGAGTCATACAATCGCTTTCGATAGCTCGATGAGCGATACCGTCGGCGCCGATTTGTGCCGCATCGCCGGTGATGGCATTTGAACCGTCCGTGATATGCGAGTAGAGATTACCTTCAACTGTCAGTCCAGCCGGAGCCTGACCGACAATATAGGAATCGTCGTTACTGGAGCCGGTTGCCGGAGCAGCCAGTTGCGATCGATATGCCAGCGCGCCGGTCTGGCTTCCGACAACGGTCGTATAGTCGGAGGGGAACAGAGTCACGGTCGCGGTCGGAGCAGCAGCAGTTGTTATGGTT
>CAZISK010001010.1:0-3084 GCA_964541355.1 uncultured Candidatus Obscuribacterales bacterium | reverse complement strand
TGTCGCCCACGCGAGCGACACCTCTTAATTTGCCAACCGGTCCTTTCATCTTCAGAAGCTCAACTTCCATGTCGAGTCTGTCGCCCGGCTCCACCATGGCTCTGAACTTGAAGCCGTCGTTGCCGGTGAATACACCAAGACTGTTTTTTTATTCTTCCTTCAAAAGAACAGTAATACAAGCAAGTTGAGCTAGTGCTTCGACCATCAGAACGCCTGGCATGATCGGCTTGAAAGGAAAATGTCCTTCGAAGAATTGCTCGTTGGCGGTCAAGTTTTTGTAACCCTTTGCTTTCAAACCAGGCTCTACATATGTGACTCGATCAACAAGGAGAAATGGATAACGATGCGGGATAAGCTCTTTTATCTCGTTAATGTCTAGTCCGTTAATTACAGTCGCAGTCGTCATTCCTAAATCCTCTCGATAATCATTCGCGTCACACAACCTGGAGCGGCCTAGTAAAAGGCGTACACAGTATACCTAGCTCTGGCGCGAATTTGAGCGTATATATCCGTTAGAAACATCATGAGAAGCCGGAATTTTCACGCATGACATGAACGACAAGGACTTAAAATCTCCTAAGGAATAATTATTTCGCGTTAACCAGGCGGTTTCTAGAGTGGTTTAAGCAAAGCGCCGACTCAACATTGCCGCGATGTCGATGTCGGATTTCCTTACGCCTGGCATATTTCTGGATCGTTGCCAGATCGCCTGCTGCGCGTTAACTGCTCCGAAACGATTTAAGCCGTGGGCCCTTACGAAGTGGTAAAAATTGTAACTGTTGGCGATTTGCAAGAGAATTGCTCACACAGTGATTTTCAAAAGATTATCAACGTTCCAGGCGGTTCCAGCCGTTGAGAAAGCATAAATAGATGGCAGCTTGACGCGCATTCAGGAGACTCGAGCTATGGCACACAGGCATACACCAACAGGTTCGTTCCGCGAGGCAAAGTGTTCTGCTACCCGCTCAAATGGAATGACGACCACAATTTCGTTCGAACCGAGCGAAGGTCTGGCTCATCTCGACAGCGCCGCCGAGGAGCTTTCCGCAGCCGGTCCCGACATCATGGACATGGAAAGGCTTACCCTGGGCGTCGAGCTCATTCTCGAGGCGCTCGGTGAAGACGTCAATCGCCCTGGTCTGTTGGATACGCCCTCCCGTGTAGCACGCATGTACCGCGAGCTTCTATATGGAACCAATATCGATCCGTCATCCGAGGTGACCTGTTATTTCGAGGAAGGGACCGATGATCCGGTCATATTGAAGGACATTCCGTTCACCACCATTTGCGAACATCACCTTGTACCGTTCATCGGAAAAGCTCATGTCGCCTATATTCCCAATGACGGACGCATAACCGGTCTTTCGAAACTGGCCCGAGTGGTCGAGCTCGCCGCCCGCCGCCTGCAAGTGCAAGAGCGCATGACCGCGCAAATTGCCGACGCCCTGATGCAGGCGCTCAGCCCTCGAGGCGCGCTCGTTATCCTGAAAGCGGAGCACCTCTGCATGTCGATGCGCGGAGTCAAAAAAGCTGGAAGCATAACGACGACCATGGCGGCACGCGGCATTCTCAAGACCGACGGCAATGCCAGGCGCGAGATTGTCGACCTCATTAATATATAGAACTCTAAATCGGAAGCATCTCGAAATCGTTCGATTCCTCAATGCTGAGGGGCAGTTTCGCTATCTCCGACTCGAACGATGTCGGTCTTGCTCGATGCCTAAGAGACGCCGGCGGTCCCAGTGGTGCGTCGTTCCCGAACGAATTCCTCTTCGCTGAGGACTCGGTTCGTGGACGTTCCACGTCATAGAGGAACCCTTACCTTATCGAGGAGGTAACGGCGATGCATGGCGTCGCGCCTTACCAAGCATGGCTGTAGGGGCGGCGCCACGCGTCGCCCTCATAGGGTCTCAATCGTTATTGCGACTTCTTGCCTTCGAGTTGCTTCAAAGTGGTCTTGAGCTCTTCAGCCTTGTCCGACGCAGGGTTAAGGGCGAGTGCTTGTTTGATGGCAGCCTTACACTCTTCGTTTTTGTTCAAGTTAAGCAGGACCACCGCATAGTTGTTCCACATAAGCCAGTCTTTTGGAGCGATGCGAGTACCGATCTTGAGCGTCGCTTCAGCATCCCGGAGTTTGCCCATTTTGGCGTAGGTGCCGCCCAGGTGCTTGTAGGAATCAGGCTCATTTGGAAATGCCTGCATCGCTTTTTGATACTTCAGCACCGCTTGATCCAGGAGTCCAGCCTCTCTGAGCTTGTCAGCTTCATTAAGATAATAGTTGGCCTCCATCTTCGCCTTTTTGGTTTCTCTGACGGTGATACCATCTTTGACCTTGACGCCGATGCCGTTCTGAGCTTCTGCTGCCGAGAGAGGAATTAAGACAAAACATGCCGCTGCCAACGCAGCAATTGAAAGTTTAGAAAACAAGACGATTACCTCTGACTAGGACGTCCACCAACAACATAGGACTGCCCGTTTCTTACAGGCAAATGATAGTCGTATTTTACCGCTTGCGGCAAAACCAACCCCCAGGGTAATTCCTGACATTCCCAAAAACGTTTGGCACAGTTCAAAAAACTCACTGCAAATTCAAGTAAACTACAGCGATTGAGGCTTCCACAAGAGCAAGTTGACCTTGACTTGTTGGTCAACTCAAGTAAGAAACTGCCCGAAGTCGCGGTGATCATGTAGTGCAATCCAAAAGAGCAATGGCGCTCGGTTCGAAAATAGGTAGGCGAGAGTTCATCTCATCGCTTGTCGCCACAGCCGTTTTCGGCTTACCGATGGCGGCGAGGGCCAGCCTGATTCCTGTGAAGCCTTTCTCATTCGCCTTCGTGGGCGACGTGCATCTGACCACCGGTGTTGCCGACACACACGTGCTATTCAATGAGAGCCAGCTCTTTCTGCAGGACGCGGTAAAGACAATCAACGGTCTCAATGTCGATTTCGCGGTGTTTGGCGGCGATATGGTTGAAACACCAGGCAAAGACGAGCAGAACTGGAACCTATTCATTGATGTGATGCAATCGCTCAACTGTCGTTGGGATTTTATCCTGGGCGAAAGCGATCTGGGCTCGTCCGCCG
>CAZISK010001009.1:0-3086 GCA_964541355.1 uncultured Candidatus Obscuribacterales bacterium | reverse complement strand
TGTGAACTTCTTGACCCGGCTTCAGTGCCAGTCCGATGTCAGACTTGGCTTCGATGGTGGGTTCGACCGCTGCTGGTAACTGCTCTCTTTCCGGATGAGCGGCATCGGCGGTATTCTTCTTCTGGGTCAGATTGCCCAGGACACGAAGTAGGGATGTATTGAGCTTTGGCGAACGAGGCGACTCTGTAGCATTTGGCTCTTGCAGGTTTTCGTTGAAAATGGGACTTGAGATTTCGGCTTCATCGCTAGTTTGCGCAGGATCGCAAAGCAAATGATCGGGCTGCGAAACTGCTGAATACTCGGATTTGCGACCCAAGCTTGGATCGAGTGCCTTTTCTATGTCTGCCCAGCTGATCGGATCGGTGTTACCCGACCTTTCTATTTGGTTGCCTGTGTAAGCGACATCGGACCAGCTAGCAGATTGGTCGTGATTGAGTGCCATTCAAGAAGTGATTAGAGCTTAATTAGTGGACTAACTAGAGTAGAGAACACATAAGACACATTTATCTGCACCCCCTTATATTAGACCAGTTAAGTTTGATGTCAAGGATAATTAATCTCGAAAAAGGCTGGCCCACTGTGCCTTTTGGCAGTGCGGTCTGAAAGCTTCAAGCTTTGGAAAAACCAGTTGACCAGGCTAGTTTCAGACTCGTTCTTGCCTTGACTGCGCAAATTCATCCTTTTGCTTAAGCCCCACAGAGCCGCGCCGATGTCGGTTTTCTTGCCGGTCTGTGAAAGTGATTTTATGAGCTGCCGGTTTACAAAACCCGCTTGTACTGTGGGAAAGCACAGTTCCGGTCGAGTGAAAATGCCGTCCTGATCTCATTCCTTCGACTGCATTAGAATATCCCGCGCTAGAACAACGCGTCGTTTGCCGGTTTTAGCCTCGTCTCTTGCTTTTTTGGCCGCCACAATCAACTTGTCCAGGTCGACGCAGTCCTCGGGGACCGTCGCCACGCCGAAAGCTAAGGCCAAGGCGCGTGAATCCATATCGGAAGATAGCGGTGCTTCGCGTAGCACATCGCTTATGCGATTAGCGAGCGCAGCTGCAGCCGCGGCGTTGGTGTTGGGCAGCAAGATGGCATAATCGAATGTTTCATAATGTCCGAGGGCATCGATCTGCCGCTTCACCAGTCCAATACGCTGCATCGCTCTTCTTATCGCTATCATTTGCAGAGCTTCGACAACCGGACTGTCGTCGCCACCCCGGCGGATGCCCAGGCTGAATACTATAAGCGAAAACGGCAGGTTGAAATATTCGTAGCGAAGATACTCCTGCTCCAGGAAATAGATGAAGGCATAGTAGTTGAGAATGCCGGTCTCAGAACGAGTGAGTGTCTTTATGACGCTCTGGAACTGGTTTTCGTCGACACCAATAGACTTCAGTCGGGCGAGTCGGTTTTGTGCAGGCGCCTGGTCCGTAATCTGTACAAGTCCGCAACTAACAAGATTGAACAGGAGTGGTACCCACTGTGTTGTCTGCATTGGACGCTTGCGAAGCAGATCCGACAATGTGTTGCGGTTGTCGATCATGTCGTAGAACTCGATCTGGTGCTCGAGCGGAAGCGGAGCTCCTTTTTCGAGTCTGGCGCTGAGCTCTTGCTCGGACATCATCGCATTCTTGCGAACAAGACAGGATTCTTGCTTCAAGCCGGCTGTCTCAAGGTATTTCCACTGGTCAAGCAGTGTGACTCCTTCCATGAGGATCGCATCAAGTCGCTTGTTGACTGTCCGATCCTGGGTTTTTTCGTCTGGCCAGAATCTGAACTCTCCTGACGTCCACGTGATAAGCTCCGTGAGTGCTGAATCGCCGCTATTCTCCTTAACGTTGCAGTGGAGCGGAATTCCTTCCTGGAAAAAAACCTGACATGAGTCGACTTTGGTTTTTATGTCCAACCTTCCAGTCATCTTCGCAAGATTGATTGATTGCAGAAGATTGGGAACTTGAAGTTTGTTGAGGTCACCTTCGAGAGTGGCTTTAGCTCCCAATCTCGGCGGTTCAAAAATGATATTGCTCTGGTCTTGCGCCGGTGGCGCTCCAGGCGTAACCATCCTCGTCGGCGATAGACCACTAGTCGTCGCTACCGGATTGTAAGCGCCGGTTGAACCGGCTTGCTCGTTCGAGCTACCGTACAGCGCGCTCGACGCCCCCATGATGTCTTGAAGCTGATCGCCGCCGCCGGCTTGTAGAATGAAATTGCATATGAGACTAAGATCTCGGCAAGGATGTCTCCAGAGTATTTTCGGTGGACCACCTTTGTATTCCGTAAGAGACCATTCCGGATCCATGCTCTGCTCTGGGTCTATCTCGCGCGGTTCATAGCGAACTGCCAGAACGAAATCTGTTTTTTTATCAGTACTGGAAAATGGAAGTTCGACAATTCTTCCGGACATCTTTTGCGCTTCCTGCATCAGGAACTGAACGTCCCCATAGCTCGGAATAGCCATCTGTTTCGGCAGACGAACTGTTTTTTGCTGAGCTTGACCGCTTTGAGGCTTGTTACCGCTGAACATTTGAAATCCAACTGTGGCGTGCGCTGCGAATATGTAAGACTACCAGGAGCAGGTCTTCTAATAATAGACCTCAATTTCTTGTTCCCGGGTTGAAGCTTTATCTACCGCTTGGATTTCAAAATCAAACGTCGTGCTGATAGGTGAGATGGTCATGGCGCAGCCTGGGTTAGGAGGCTAAACCGTTATCGGTCTGCGCTCCTGCAAAAAGAGCCAAGCCTGCGCCCAGCCTCTTGCCAACCAGGGCTAAGCAATTTTCTTAGAGCGCGAGCCATCGGTCAGAAGCCTATGGATACAATCCGCGCAGTCGCTTGGCTTCTGCAATTGTCGAGACTCCAAGACGCAAAGCTGCCATTCTAGGTCGGAGATTTCGTTCTGACGATAGCTCGTAGACTCGATCGCAAGCACGTCCCATAATCTGTTCAAGACGTTCGTTGACTTCATCTTCCGACCAGAACAGTTGCATCAGACCCTGTACCCATTCGAAATAGCTCACAGTGACACCGCCTGCATTGGCGAGAATGTCGGGTACAACGATCACGCCTTTCTCGTGCAGATACTTATCTGCTTCAGGA
>CAZISK010001008.1:0-3090 GCA_964541355.1 uncultured Candidatus Obscuribacterales bacterium | reverse complement strand
AACCACGGATCGCTGACCCAGTATCAACTTCCTCCATATGAAGTTTGGAGTCGCTTGGCTTTATCTTTTGCTCTGTCATTTTGCCTGATGAATCATACTTCTCGGTCGATTCGCCACCAAGAAGTTGATGGACTTCTATTCTGTTGCCCTCGCCGTCAAACGATACCTTGTACTTCTCGACAGATGTGTGCGTTTGCTTGCCGTTTTTCTCGAAGACTTTTGTCTCAGTTGTGGTACCATCTTTGTCGATTTCGATGGTTTTCTTACAATCTTTACCATTGTGCTTGCCTTTCACAGTAATGGTGCGCTTGCCGTCGGCATCGGTCTTGTCTGAATCGACCTTTTCGCTGGATCCCTTGGGGTTGTATTTCTTCGGATCCTTCTTCGATTTCTTCGCAGTTTTCTCGCCATCTGTCGGGACCTGGTCGTCTCCATCAAGCTCATCGCCCTTGCCGGCAGTGCCACCGCCGACGCCGGTCGGACCAGTCTTGGTCAGATCGGTTTGGACATTGGGCTCGGCACCATGCATCTGACCTCCAGGCGGCGGCGTGAAGGATTCCGTTCCTGTACGACCAGGAGTAGTTCCGCCTCCGCATTGATCTCCAGCATGCGCGGCGTTGATGGCAAGGAATCCGATCAGCAGCGATAATGTCATGGCTCGCATCAACTTCGTATACATCACAACTAACTCCTTGTGGTTTCATACTACGGTTGTACTAGTTTGCTATCTCACGGACGCATCAGATTTGTTTCAGTCTTGTATCAACGATCGGAGGACTCAAGCTCCAACCACCGTATTTGTGGCGGCAAACCCACTTCAATCTTCATTTTTCCTTATTGATTCAAGCGCAACTTCCTCGGGCGCTCTTTTGTATTTGTCATTGAAGACCCCGAGCGGAGAGATTGAACCATGAATACTACTACCGTAAAACCAGAAATTGAAATTCTCGATCCACTCATGCGCATACCTGCAGGAGTGCTCGGAAATCCTTATCCTACACTTGCGAAGATGCAAGAACGTGGACCGATCCTCTGGAGCGCTGAAGGCAACCAGTGGCTGGTCACTCGATATGAGGAAGCCAACTCGATTCTGCGCAACAACCAATTCGGCAAGCGCCTCGACCGCTGGCGGCATCCCAACTTCCTGATGCGCAGCGCTATTAAGTACATGCGTCCTGGCAGCAATATACTTTTGCAAGATCCGCCCGATCACACCAGAATCAGGTCATTGGTTAATACAGCATTCACGCCGAAGGTAATTCACCAACTAGAAGATCACATCACCGAGATCGCTGATAACCTGCTTGCAGAGATGCTCAAGAAGGACACCTCCGATTTGATCTCTGAATTCGCGTTTGTAATTCCCGTGACCGTTATTGCAGAACTTCTCGGTGTTCCAGCATCCGATCGTGAGCAGTTTAAAGCCTGGTCACGAAAAATAACAATGGGAATCGATGGCGGCGGTTGTCCGATGAAAGTCTTCGATTCGATTATGGCGATGCAAGGGTTGCGGCGATATCTCAGCACAACGATAGATCAAAAGAGAAAAACTCCAACCAACGACCTGATCTCCACTCTGGTAGCGGCCCAATCGGAAGGCAACGATCGACTATCGAAGTCCGAGCTTTTGGCAAACACCGTTCTCATTCTCATCGCTGGTCATGAAACCACAGTCAATCTCATCGGAAACGGTACATACAATTTTCTGAAACATCCCGATCAAAAAGACTTGCTCCTGAGCAATCCAGATCTGATAGGTGGCGCAGTCGAAGAGGTTCTTCGCTACGATCCGCCTGTCCAAGTCGTGCGTCGCCTGGCGAACGAGCCAATCGAAATCGGCGACGTCAACATCAAGACAAATGATGCGCTCACAATACTAGTAGGCGCATGCAATCGCGATCCGCGCGTCAATCCGGATCCAGATAGATTCGATATAAGCCGCGAAAAGCCAAAACACATCTCGTTCGGTGCGGGCATTCATTATTGTCTCGGCGCCGAGCTGGCACGAACAGAAGCACGCATTGCATTTCGTCAACTATTTAAGGCAGCTCCGGATTTGCGATTAGTTGACACACCGCCGCTTTACAAAGGACCATTTGCACTGCGCGGACTGCAAGAACTAATGGTATCAAGGGGGTAGCTGCGGACTTCGCAAACTCCACCATTCATTGCTCGTTGTCGGAAAGACTCGGGCTCCTATTGGCAAAGAATCTGGTAGCATGGCAGAATGCAATTGCTTAAGACTTCGATTGACTATTCTAAGATGGTGGGCTGCGCGGTATTTGTCCAGTGAACTCTGACGACAGCATTGATCACCCAAATAATCTTCCCGACCGGCTCGGCTCTTTTGAGCACCTTAAAATACTGCAGATTCGAAATGCTGAACTTGATAAAATCCAAGCATTGAACAATCTGAAACTTGACTTGCTTACATTTGAGAAAAGTGTCACGATCCCAAACAAACAAATCTTGTTTTCGATTAACAGCAAAAAAGTGAAGTTCGACCATTGTCGTCTCGGTTACAGTTTATTTGAATCCCTCAAAAATAGCTCCATCACCGAACTTGAGCTAGAAAAATCTGAAGTCGATCCTATCGGCTTGTCGCTGCTTTCAAAATCCAAGACATTAAAGCGCTTGACACTAATAAACACACCTGTTCCGGACATAGAGACTCTTAAGAAGCGGCTTCTTCCCGTAAAGTTGAGGTCAATTGAACGCAACACTAGAACATCTCAGCTTCTGTAGTAACGGTTCAATCCACTTTGCTCCGCATTGATTCAAACAGGAGGGAGCTGCAGGCTTGGTCAAAATCATGGCGAATCTATTTGTGTGAATGGCACCGCATATGGAATCATCGATTTCACCAAAAACGGTCAGTTGGAAGGTAACGATGACCTCATGATCGGCCCCTTTTTCTTCGCCTTCTCCCATGCTGTCTTCAATCTCGATGTGCCCCTTCCTGGAAGATGAACGTGTGTGGTTCACCATCAGTGGTGTATCCCCGGAACATTCCTTCCGTGTTGTATTGCATGCTGAAGTTGCCCTCTCGATCGAGAACGATTGTGCCACCTTCGCCGCCACGCTTCTTAA
>CAZISK010001007.1:0-3094 GCA_964541355.1 uncultured Candidatus Obscuribacterales bacterium | reverse complement strand
GTTCGAGGCCTTTGCTCTGCTGGAACACGAAGGTAATTTCCAGTCAGCAGCTCGCACCCTCGCCGCTGAAGGATTTGGTTCACCCATCCGATCGCATGGTCCAAGCAAACCCAAGCCCCAATGGCAGTCGAACAAGTTCATTCCGAAAAGATTCAAGAACAAACGGAGGTCATCATTATGAGTCACCCATCGGAGCGATTCCTTGCGGTTTTGTTCAACACTGATGACCTTGTCCAGATCCGTGTTCTAAATCCTAGGCGGGCAAAGAATCGCGGAACAAAGAAAACGACCGAAGCAGTCGTAAAAGACCTGCTCATCCATCCTCGCGAATTGCCTAGCCACATACCGGAGCTACAAAAGCTCAATACTCACGGCGGCAATATCCTGTTTGGCCTTTGCAGCAGACCGCCTAAAAGTTCCGATCACCAGTCCAGCATCGAACGAGCCACTTTTCTCTGGGCTGACCTTGGCGATTGCAACATGGTCGATACCCAAGAGCGAATCCGCAAAGCTAAACTCCCAACGCCAAACTGCACACTTATTCACAGCCAAGGCGTTCATCTACTCTGGCGACTTCGAACTCCGGTAAACGTCGCCTCAATCGAAGGCCGAGATGACTTTGAAACGCGACTAAAAGGTATTGGATTGGCGATCGGCGGTAATTTGCTCCCGGATCTGTTTCGGTTTACTCCACTTCCCGGCTTCGCTTTCAGATCTCCAATCAATGGCTCCAAGGAAACCCCCAGCGAACATTTTTCCGAAAAACTTCATAGAAAGTTCTCGCTTTCTCAATTTGCTCCATGGAACAAGACTGGCAGCCGGATACTGTTGTTGCTCCGTTCTGCGATTGCGTCTGGTCAAGCTCGATTAACCGATCGAGCCACACCAGCCGAACCGGGGGATGAAGGCTGTATTGGCTGGATCGACCATAAAGCCGGTGAAATCCTTCTTGACTCAACGGAATCGAGCAAAACCGCCAATGAGCTCGCAGAGAAAGCGGGCGAGAGCCTTGATTTGACTCCAACACAAATGGCAAAGCGGCTCGATCAAGAACACCTTCTAATTCTTGATGAAGGGGATGACCGCCTGACAATCCGCCGCACAATCGGACTGAGCCGACGAGCCGTTTGGGGAATCTCGTCTGACAAGCTCGCTGGTCGGGCCGAGGAAGAGTATCCGGCCATGTGCGCAAATCGATCGCGGCTGAACTCGTGCCACGTTAGCACACACGGTGACTCAGCGGCAATGATGTGTCACGCTACTAAGCTACAGGATATATAAGCTTACACAGAACCGCGACAATTTTTTTATTTGCACGACTAAAGAGCTATTGACAATCGCTGTCCACTATGAGAGGATACCATCAGTGTCGCCTAGTGGAGGCGGCGTTAAAGGGTTTAGGAGGTACCATAATGGTACGAGCAGACAAGCGTTGCCAACCGAGCACGGTGGCACAAACTAAATGGACACAAAACGCGGCACAGAAAGAGCAGGCCGTGACGGGCAAGGGGCCGGCAGTCCGATCTAGCACTAAACAACATGTGGACGCAGCGATTATTGAAAACATTCGCCTGCAAGTTCCGCTAGCTATCGCAAAGTCTACGCAGCTTTGTTGTGGCATCTACGGATTCTTGACGAGCGACGTCCACAACGCATTTCTTGGCGACGAAGTAGGCAATCACGAAGAGCCCGAATTCGAAGTGAGCGGAATCCGAAACGATATTGTCATTCAGGCTGACGACTTCTTAGACAATTCGGATCTTGCCACGTACAAGGTCTACGAGTGGGCTTACGGCCTGCTGCTGGAGGATTTGCATCACCTCCTCCTTTCCATTAATCCGACTTGTGAACGGGTCGAACTGGATCTGATTGAGTGTGACGCGATTGGCCGAGCTGAATGGTTAGCGTCGCACTTTCGGGAGCCAAGGCGTGTTACGAATGGCTGCGGCGTGACTTGGCGAGATCGCATCGTCGCTCGCTTGCTTACGTACTCTGGTCGGTTTCTGGATTTGCTGGAAAATCTCATTACGCAGGTTACGCCGTCGCTGACCAAAGAGGATGACCAGAGGTTTGTCGCGGATGCCAAAGAATATATTAAAAAGACGATGAAGTGCCTCCGTGAATTGGAGCGTTGGTACGGCAGGGCGGCGGCGGCTGATCCTGGGGAATACAATCGACTGTGTCATGACATGTGCCCGTTTTGTAAGCAGAAGTAAGTTGGCTGGATCCATTTTAACCAGGTTCCGTGCCCTTTGGATGAGGCACGGAACCTGGTTGCGTGTTAAGCAGATCGCGAGTCGAGAATATAGACGTCGTGTTCAGACAAAGTCACGCAATGGCTAGGACGGTGTTAGCATTTACAGCACAGCTCAAATGTGGAGATGGCCGAACAATGGTGGCACAAAAGTGGACCAACCTAAAGTGACCCCGATCGTTACCCAAATGATTCTTGAAGAGTTTTGTGAGCTCAAGCAGGACTCCAAGCGGCTCAAGGTGCTGCGGAAGGAAATCCTCGATTTGCTCGAGTCCGGCGCCACCGTCGAGGAAGGCAATCTGACCGCGATAATCCAACGACAGCAGCAGCGATCGCTCACCAGGGCGATGCTCATTGAGCTGATCGGATCAGAAAGGGTTGAAGAATTAAAAAGTAAAATCGAACCTTTTGAGGCGATCAGCCTCTGGGTGGCCGCAAAAGGCTGCGGAGGCGGCGGGCAGCAGGAAATCACAGATGGTACGGTTTTGCGGCAATCCGATATGTGCAAATGCCAAATCGCAAACGGCATGGGAAAGCAAACATCTGGCGGATTTGGTCAGCGTCGGACATAATTGGCTATGAAAGCAATCGGACCGCAAAACCTGAGAAGGCCAATATCGGTTGAAGTGACCGCCCATCCACTTCTTCCAGATCTGATCGTTCGCGAGCTACCGGTGAACTTTGACGCGAGCGGAAAAAGGTTGCCTGAACCATCACTCTGTCGTCCAAGACGCCATCCATTTGACGCGGAGTTATTTGGCAGTGGTATTGTCCCGGTCGAACAAATCTTGCTTCGAGCCAATGATCCGTTTCGGAAAACTAATTGGCGAGCGGAATACG
>CAZISK010001006.1:0-3098 GCA_964541355.1 uncultured Candidatus Obscuribacterales bacterium | reverse complement strand
CGTCGTCGAGCATCCCATGCAAGCGGAGCTTCGTCGCGAGGTTGCTCTTGCGTTTTGTGATCTGTCCGACGCGAGAATGATAACTGGAGATCTGGAAATCTCTGTGGTGAGACGCTGCGATGTCGTCTGTTTTCATCATCCGTTACCATACGAGCTGCATTACGGAGAAGAGCACAAAAGAGCGATGCGCGAAGGGCGGGTTGACTATGATGCTAACAACTCCGATCCCGATCTCGCTGTTTATTGCACGATTATTGGTCGCTGTGGCATCTGTATTCGCGGAATGCCTATCGCGCAAGTATTTGGAAGCGTTCCAATTGAATGTTATCGCGATTCAATTCTCGCTGACCTGGACTGGATTCTCGAAGGCGATCATATTTGCCAGTCGCCTTTTTATGCTGTGCTTAACTGTTGTCGCGTCCTGGCGTTGAATGAAGAAGGATGGGACAAAACACTGAACAAGGAAGAGGGCGGTGAATGGGGTCTGCACAACCTGCCGGATTCTTACAAAGCAATTATCTCGCAGGCGCTCGCGTGCTATCGCTCGCCCCGAGCTGTCTCACCGGATGAGCGCCGGACGGACGGACATGGGTGGAATAACGACGATTTACGGAAGCTCCGAGACTACGTCAAATCTGTGCTCACTCAAGATTGAAACAGACTCGAAGCTAAGCTGAGACTCACGGTTTCTAGCTATCTATCCGGGTTAGGAGAAAATAGATTGATTCTACCTGCTTTGAATTTGATACCACCCAGACTTCCGCCATCGAATGTGGCGTTGAAGGAAACAAAGCGATTGATTTGGAACCTTAGAGTATTTTTTCTACGGAAACGCAAAAAGTCGGCTCAGACATAGCTACAATCAACCTGATCTTTCAGCATGGACTTTTTATGGAAAGTAGATCAATCGAATTTGGTTCCGGATTGCGCGGTATCATATCTGGTGCCGGAGGAGATCGTGGACCGGTCATCATCAGTCATGGCGCCGGGCGAGGCATGGATACGCCCTTGTTGGAAAAAACAGCGGAGCGGCTCGCGCAACTTGGTTTTATCACGCTTCGGTACAACTTCAGCTATCTTGACCGCAAGTCCGCACCATCGAAGGACGGCAAGAACGAACGCCCGGAGCTTGTTGCTGCAATTGATTTCGTGAAACAGCATGGTGAGCCGATCCTGGTTGGAAAGTCATTCGGCGCGCGGATTTCGACATATGTCGCAGCCGGACGTGATGATATTCGTGCTCTGGTATTCTATGGATTGCCTCTCGTCGGAATATCAAAAAATGCCAAGGCTCGAGATTGGTCTCACCTTCAAAATATTGACGCACCAATGCTGTTCTTGACTGGGGACAAGGATAAGCTTTGTCCTTTGGAGCAGTTGAAGACTGTGCAGGAATCGATTAAATCACCCTATCGTTCTGAGGTCGTGAAGGGCGATCATTCATTCAAGCCGAAGTCCGAGGATGAGGCGATTCAACTTTGCGTCACCTGGATAGACGGGTTGCGCTAAAGTGGAGAACTGCTCCTGAGATGGTTCTGGTTTTGCGGATGAATTGACCTGACGATTTCGATTGTGCTATGGATTCTCGGATAACTCTTGATGAAGCTGAGGCACGGTGACCCAGTTGCGATCCTTGGCGTTGCCCCACTGGTTGTCTGAGAGTACTTGAACCACGTTGGCAGGTCTATTCCATGCATCTCTTCCTTGAACGGTGCGAACATCGTGAATCGTTTGCCAGTGCCAGGTTCTCCACACCATCGCTGGAAGGCGTCCATCTCGTTTTAGCTGAAGCGCGAGATCATCGGTAAGCGGTTGCATAATGTTGCCTTCGGTTTGGATCCGTTGATTAATGGTGGTGATCGGCTTGCCGGTAAGCCTCTTTGTGAAGTCCTCGACGTGTAGGAAATTCAAACCGTCGAGGGCGAAAGGCTGGTCTCGCTGGTTAAGTCGAGCGCTTTCAAACGCATCTGCAAGATTGAGATTTTGCATAATTTGGCTTGCATAGTTGCGTCGCGATTCGTTGGAATTAAGTGGATGCCAACCTACCTCTTTGAAGACGTCCCAGGCCTTTGCCTCGCTATCGGGCTTCCATCCTCTTTGCCAGGTCATCGTCCGATTGCCTATCGGTCCTTGTCTGACATCGTCGATTGGCAGGGTGAGCACTCGACCGTCAGGAGCGGTATAAGATCCGGTCTTCGCAACCTGTTTCAGTGCGTCCATGTAAACGTCCGGACTGCGTGATGCGATGAATTTTTCGGCGCATGCATTGCCGCAGCTTCCATGGTCGCCCTGGTCGATTCCGCGAGGGTCGGATACGTTCCTGAGACCTTCCAGCACCATTTTGTGACGATCTTCATACGGCATGACGCCATCCTGAGTCAAGGTATCCAACGCCGCCCTGTAGGCGCGAGTGATTTGCTCCTCGTTGGGTGCCACCAGTCCGGCTTTGCGATCGTCGGCGCATCGTTTTTCGAAACTGTCCAGAATCTCCTTCGCTTTTGCTTCTCGATTTGCCTTAATTGGTCCCCTGATGTCTCCGAGCGGTCCTTTGATGCCCTTGATAAGAGCCTCTTCGAGCAGCCGGCGCGTTTCCAGTGCACCGGGCTCGTTGGGTTTTTCGGTGCGCTCAACTTTCCTTTCCGGCTGTACATCCGGTCGTTTCGCGGGTGGCTCGACCTGTGGTTTTTGGGGATTCGCCGGTTTTTCTAATGGTCGCGGTTGTGGTGGCAGCGAAGCGTCCGGTTTTTGTGCCAACGAATCGAAAGTTTTTCCTTGATACTTTGCTGGGATCTGATACCAATCTTGCGTGAGATTGGAGAGCTGTTGTATATCGTGCATCTGTTTGAGCGAGACCCAGCCCTGATCTTTGGCGCCGCCTCGCTGATTGTCGAGCAGGACCTGGAGTTGTCCGTCTCGCATCCTAACGTCCTGGATTGTCTGAACGTGCAGTCCGGAGACGATGCCATCCTGGCCTTTCACATGTATGGTGTGGATACCAGCAGGGAAATCTCCGTTTTCCTTGAGCTTCAGCAACTCGGCTGCTGTTGGTGCATCAGAGATTCCGAAGTACGGCATCTTCTTGCCGTTGATGTTTTCGC
>CAZISK010001005.1:0-3100 GCA_964541355.1 uncultured Candidatus Obscuribacterales bacterium | reverse complement strand
CTGAGATGGCATGTACAACCTCTCCGGACGCCTGCTCAAAGGAAGTTTGACCTGGCTCGACCATCTGAGAAAGCTCTTGAGAGGACGAGACGCTCTCATTGCCGCGCTTGCTGCGGACTTCGGAAAAACGCGGTATGAATTTCTCATCCCCCTCGAGATCGGCAGATTCAGGCTCGAGGGCAACCACGACCTGGCGAGAATCCAAATTGGTACTGGATTGGCCCGCGTTATCGTGGGGCAGTCCGTCAGGACGGGAGTCCTTATTGGAGGATTTGTCTTCGGGCGAATTCATTGTTAGTACGTTGGACAAAAAGCTCTCTAGTATTCAAGCTTGCGTCAATTGTACGCATTCGTCAACTTGGCAACCTCAATATCCAAAGGTTTTTTTGCAATTTTCCAGACAAACTGACCGATTGATTGCGACTGTGGTTGGTTTTCGCCTGAGCGCTGTTCGTCCTTAAGACGATTGATTACTACTTAGAAGCGCCCTGATGGTGCACCGAGCGACCACTTAGGCCTCCTGAGCAGTCCTCTTTCCAAAGGCAGCCCGCGAAAAGTTGAAATTTTCATTGCGATGAAGAAATCGAAATTTAATTGATTTTGAATGATCTACTGGAGAGTAGTTTCGTCCCAAGCAGGCTTTCTATGGCGGTTTTCGTCAATGAAGCAGATATTTTTGCAGGAGGGAGCAAACAAACTAAAACTCCGTCCATTAGTGATAATAGACTCAGGAACCAAATCCCTGAAAGGACTCCCTGTCGGGAATAGTTAACTCTAAAAGCGAGAACAAAATGAAAGGAAGAATTCGCGACTCACAAGGCAAGTTTCATGCACCGTCATTGGTGCTTGGCGTAGTGATAACCGGCGGTGCAGTTGCAGCTTTATGGTACGGAGGAATTCTGCCCGGTAAGATTTTGCCTCCCAGCACGAAAGCCCCAGTAGCAACCACTGCTCCGACTGACCCGATCAGTCCAACCAAGATAATGATGCTGGCCGAGAACACCATATCTGATATCGCCAGCGATGCCAGCTTGAGCGTCGTCAACATAGACATCAAGAAGACGATCCAACTTAACTCGCCTTTCGGCATGATCATGCCGGGATTCGGCATGATCGACCCGCGCTCTATTTCGCCCAAGGCTCTCCAGGTAGGATCCGGCTCCGGCTTGATCATCAGGAAGGACGGATACATACTCACGAATAATCATGTCATTCAATCAGCCGACGACATCATGGTGACGTTGAGCGACAAGAGAAAGTTCAAAGGCAAAGTGGTCGGGCGCGATGCATTCACCGATCTGGCGCTGGTAAAAATCGAGGCAAAAAATCTGCCTTCGGCAAAGTTGGGTTCGAGTAAGAGCTTACGACCCGGCGACTGGGCGATCGCCATAGGCAGCCCGCTCGGTCTCGATCATACGGTCACGCTCGGGATTGTCAGTGCACTCGGCCGGTCGCTCAGCGAGATCAGCAGCCTCAACAACGTCGAGCTCATTCAGACTGACGCGGCTATAAATCCGGGCAACTCCGGCGGACCACTGCTGAACATTCATGGCGAAGTCATCGGCATCAATACCGCCATTCGCCAGGATGGTCAGAATATCGGCTTTGCAATCCCCGTGGACGTGTTCAGAGGAGTCGCAGAGGAGCTCATCGATAAAGGCAAAGTTGCTCGTGCTTACGTCGGCGTCTACATGCAGCCGATGGATAAGAGACTGGCCAAGTCGCTTGGGCTGTCCGAAGAACTTAAGGGAGTTCTGGTGGCTGGAGTTGCCGCAGAAAGCCCTGCTCAGCAAGCTGGTCTCAAGCCTGGCGATATAATTCAGCGAGTAGATGGCACCGAGGTCGATACCAGTCAGGCGGTTCAAACACTGGTCAGAAAGCACAAGCCTGGCGAGCAGCTAGACTTCCTCATCCTGAGAGAAGGCAAGCTCAATCCCATTGAGGTAACGGTGGCCGACTATCCGCAAGAAGACAGCTAAGCTACGTTTGCAACGACTCAACTTGAACGTTTTCTAGCATGCTCAATGCCTAAGAGACGCCGGCGTTCTCAGTGGTGCGTCGTTTTCGAGCATTTCCATTTCGTTGATCGTATCCTCAACTCCTCTGAAGCCGAATTTCCTAATTCGATGAAACATCATAGACCAGGAACTCCTGTCCTGAGGATGAAAAAAGGAGGCGCTGAGCTGCGCCTCCTTCTGTTTTTCCATGATTGGCGCTTTAGCCGGCTTTATTCTTCTGTTCTTTTTGTGCCATTTCCGCAGATTTTTCTTTGAGCTTGCCTATTTGTTGACGCATTTTTTCTGCATCTTTCGATGGCAGATCGGTCTTCAATGCCAGGTAGTTTTCATACTGAATCGCGGATTCAGCGAGATTTGCGGAGGTCGGCTTTTTCTTTTTCTCCAGCGCACGGGCCAGTCCGACGCGGGCATCGGCGAACTTGGGATTGACTCCGACTGCTTGACGATATCGATCTAAGGCGCCGTCCCATTGATTCTTCTTGGCCAATTCGTCGGCAACCTTGGTGTCATCGACGGCGGACTTTCTCAAGCGCGCCAGTTCGTTGAGTCCACGCTGAACGCGATCGGGGCTGCCCGAGAGACTTTGCGCTTTCTTATAAGCGGCTTCTGCATCGTCTAGATCTTTGATCATCAAAGCCACATCAGCAACTGCAAAAGATTGCTTAGAATCGTTGAGTCGCGCGATCACTTCTTGCATGTATTGCGAGCATTGCTGGAAGTTGCCTTGAGCCATAAGCGCTTCTGCGGCAGCAACCTTTTCACCATCATTTTGTGGCGTACCAAGCTTGGCCAGATCGGGTTTAGTTCCCGCCAGCGACATCAACTTAGCCTGGGACAGGCGGAGCTCCATGTCATCTTGGTTCAACTTGATCGCTTCATCGAGGGTCTTGAGAGCAGCTTCATAGTCGTTGGAGGCAAGAAGAGCTCCTACAGCGGCTTTCTGTGCCTTCAAGTAAAGAGCCTGGCTGAGACCTTTGACTGCGCGATTATCGTTAGGGCTCATCTGCAAAATCGTTCTGTAGCCTTTAATTGCATCGTCAGCCTTTTCCGCCGAGCCGGCGGTGCATCGCGACCTAGTGCTT
>CAZISK010001004.1:0-3111 GCA_964541355.1 uncultured Candidatus Obscuribacterales bacterium | reverse complement strand
TAGCTCTTCTGCGAACCGCCACGCTCCATCGACTTGGCGTAGTTCATGATCGTATTGCGGACTCTAGAATCATTGAGAATCTGAGCCATGTCAGAGCCTTTTCCGCCGCCGACTCGGGCAGTCGATTGAGCAGTCGGAACAACGGCTGGCTTCTTGGCTCTTAATGCGGTGATCGCTTCGAGTTGCTGATCGACCTGCTGGGACAGACTCATCAGTTGTTCAAGCGATTCGGATGTTTTGCCGGCGGAATATGATTCATCTATAGAAGCCAATCGGAGCTCAAACGGCTTTATACCGCCACCGAGCTTTTCGAGCCGCTCCAATTTCTGAGCGAATTCCGTGTTCAAATTCTTGTACTCAACGTCTTGATTGGAGGATTCAACGACTCCACTGACGGGTGATGCTTGGGCTTGGCTTAGTAAAGAAGAAAGAATGAAGGATGAAACTAGTAAGGCTATTGAGGTTACCCAGGATAAACAGCGTAGCCGCATGGCAGACCTCCTCCTCAAATCGGGTGTAGGTTTAGTCACGATAATTCAACCAGGTAATTGTGTACAAAATGTGGAATCAAACAGTTCTCAGAAAAATATTTGCACCGCATATGACACCGCAAAAGGCGTAAGCACTACCGCTACCGCGGAAAAGCGTAAGCAAAAGCGCGTACACACTTTCGTTAATAAAATTACCAACTGCCAGTATTCATTCGCATCTCGACAGATCGTGCTCATTTCCATTCGGTGCAAGGATCGATCGTAATCTTCGCGTTGAGATCAGATGTAGATCATTATTAGATCATGACGGCATAATCCACAATCATTTCCTTCCGTTTAAACTCATGATGATAGTGCAGCGATGAGCATCAGACAACCAAAAATCTTGACTTCCAACAGCCGAAACTCTTGTTGTATCAAAGCTATGCCTGAGAACCGGAAGCCCAGGATCAACTACGAGTAAGCTGATATTATATGGATGAACTTAAGCCCTTGTGTCGGAACTGGTATACGAGTCGCACTTAAAATGCGGTGCCCGTAAGGGATTGAGGGTTCAAATCCCTCCGAGGGCAGTTCTTTCCGCCTCATTTAGTTCTTGTGGGACCGGGCTAGCGCCTTACGCACCGCACGCATGTCAGCTCCTTAAATTAACCCAAAGCGTCAAACGCCGAGGCTGCCAAGACGTGGAGCGATCCCGACAGAATCGGATTCTAGTTAATGGTCAATGTACCAATTGAGCGTACTCTTTTCGGTTGTTGTTCCGGTTCGACGCAAATCTTCGGGATGTATTGTGCCTGAGCCGAACGTGCTCGGCGATGAATTGAACGCCGTAAAACGTGCACTTCCTGCGATCCTTCGCGTTACCCGATGCCGCCCGAGCGGCGAATAGCTCCCTCACGCCGAGGGACAGTAGCCAGCAAAGCCGGCCAAAGTTCAGAATGACCCATAATGAGGCGGGACGCCCGATGCATCCCGCCGGTGTGACTGGCTTGGACATTCGCTTAGATCTTGTGGATGCCGTTATTGGACAATCTATGCCACCACGGCTGACGCAACTTTTCGAGATCAGACAGCGCGACATCCAGCCGGCGCTGCAGCTCGACAGCTCTTTCTGCCTGGCGCACCAGCTCGGGAATAACCTCGAGCTTTTTGCCCTGGTCTTCGATAACTCTCTCCATATGCTCCACTCGAGTGTATGCACTGGTGAGTCTTTTGTTGGCGTCACTGAGAAGATCGTGCACCTTCTGGACTTGCCCGAGCAATTCCAGCAAAGTGCGAGTCTCATAGTAGACCGTCGTCTTCTCAAGCTCCAGATTGGGTGCTGGAACCGGCAGCGGTGCAACCTTTTCCTTCACCTCTATGGCATGATTAGTCTCTAGAAAGGCCTCCAGTCCATTGAGTGTGACTGGGTTGGCCTGTACTACAGGATTGGTATTCATCAATAACGCTTTCTAGCTCGCCCCACATTTGATATTATCTGTGGTGCCAGTCTCAAGCGCAACACTTGACTTCGTCGCAAAAGCGCCTATCAAAGAGCCTTACTCAATGTTATCCGTCGCTCGAGCAACAGGCTTTGCCTTTGATTTTGTCATATAGACAATTGTGACCGTGAAAATGGACAGAACCATAGTCACCAATATTCCAATCGAAATCATCATCAATTGAAATCCCGCCGGATCAGTCGACGTAGAATCTTTAATCGGAACGAAGGCATCGCTGAGCTCTCCGGCATATGCAACGCTTGTGATACCACAGGCGACAATGGCGATAAGACTAAGGACGGGCACCATATACGATATCGGACTTCGTGAATTACACCGTTGCATGTTGCGGTTTCTCCTCTGGATAAGCGAGTTCTCGCCATCGCCGAATGCCACCGTCCATCGATATGACGTTGGTGTACCCCATCTTTTGCAGATTATATGCGGCTAACGCAGAACGGTATCCGCCTCCGCAGTACAATACGATTTCGTCCGCCTTATTCGGCAGAATGTTCTCCACATCGCGCTCCAAGACGCCACGACCGATGTGAATCGCGCCCTGGGCATGTCCCTGCTTCCACTCGTTGTCTTCTCTCACGTCGACAAAATGAATTTTCTCGCCCGCCTTCAGCCTCGGCAAAACCTTCTCAGGAGTAGTCTCCTTGATGTGAGGTCTGACCTCTTCTACGAGTTTCACGAATGCCTCGGAATGTTTCATCGCCTTGACTCCGCTACAGACAGACAACAGCTGCGAAGTATAGCAGTTTGCGGGACTTTATAAGGGCAATGTTGAGAATTCACGGCTTTCCGACTTGAGCTGAGATAATCTGGAGTCACGGCGCGCGATGCGCGTGTTGGTAGCCCGAAGCAACAGTCGGAGGCGATTAAATGTTGTATACACCGAGCCAAAATACGGTCGACCTGTTCGGAACCAAAGTCCCAGAACCTCGAGTTCTGCTAGATTTTCTTGGTTTCGAAACTCATGTGAAACAGATCCGCGAAAAGCGTGGCGCCTCTGTTTGGCAGGGCTGGTACGAGCACGGCGCCTACTACATTGTCGATCTGCCCGCCGACAAGCTCTTTGCCTCGGGTGAAGAGGTTGCCATTCCAGCCTGCGTGATAGCACCCGACTACGAATT
>CAZISK010001003.1:1959-3134 GCA_964541355.1 uncultured Candidatus Obscuribacterales bacterium | reverse complement strand
CAAAGAAATCTGAGCCGCAGGAAGAATCAAGCAATGAAGATCAATAACAACAAATCTATATCCCTGTTGCTCGCCGCTTGCAGTGTCGCTGTTATGCAGCCTTCAGCGCTAGCGCAAATGGACATGAACGCAGAGAAGTTCTATCGCGCTCCCCGTTCTATGCACGGAAAGCAAGTGGTCATCCCGGTCGGATCGCACTTCGAAGGAAGGATGAACGACACGATCAGTTCGAAAACAAGACAAGGACAGAAATTTTCCATAGAGATCACCTCTCCGATTCTGGCTAACGGCACGGATGTGCTGATTCCTATTGGCTCCAAGGTAATTGGGGAAGTGGTGGAAGCGATCCCATCCACCAAGCAGCGTAAGATCAAATACATGCCGAAGCCGCTCGGGAAGCTGCGCACACAGCTCAGCGCGTTGACCACTCCTGACGGCATGACCTATCCTCTCGTCGCGTCAATCATTCCGGAATACGGTAAGTTAGGAGCCGGTAGGCTCATGCCCAATCGTGAGCTCCTCAACAATCAAAGCATGGGTTACGTCGGTAGCCAGACGAGCTTTGACGCCGTCGATCCCAACTTCAACAAGCTGGGCGGGAATATGATGAAGGGACCGACGGTGATAGACAAGCGAGCATTTTTCCGGGACCCGATTAATGGCGTACCTCGATTTCAAGGCGGCGTGGCTGGGACACCAGTGATCCGTTCGATAGTCAGAAAAGGCAACGAGATTTACATCTACAGTGGCTCCCCTTTGACCCTGCGCGTCGATGCACCACTCAAGATGGGTATAGCCCCATCAAGAGGCGAACTCTCGATCGATATCGATCCGGTTCAGCGCTCGCTGGACGAAGCCGGTTCCGATCGGGGCTACAGGCGCTTCAAGCCTATTTCTCGAGTACAACAAGAGGCGGAAGAGCAAAAGCAGGCCGAACAACAACAGGCCGCTCCGCCACCGCCACCGGTGCCACAACAGCTAGAGCCCCAGGAGCCGGATGACGGTATCCCAGCTTTCTTGAAGAAAGCGAAGAAGAACACCGTGCTGGAAAGCCCATTCGCACCGGCGCAGCAACAACCCCAGGGGGTTCCTATGCAAGCGCCCACTCAGTTTCCCCAGCAACAGCTTTCAGCGCCGGTAATTCAGCAACAACAGCTTGCAGCGCCGCAAATT
This sequence comes from uncultured Candidatus Obscuribacterales bacterium, assembly GCA_964541355.1. Lineage (GTDB taxonomy): Bacteria > Cyanobacteriota > Vampirovibrionia > Obscuribacterales > Obscuribacteraceae > JADYXR01. Next base: position 1,961 of record CAZISK010001003.1, on the reverse strand, counting down.
CA
>CAZISK010001003.1:0-1859 GCA_964541355.1 uncultured Candidatus Obscuribacterales bacterium | reverse complement strand
ACAACAGCTTGCAGCGCCGCAAATTCAACAACAGGTCGCTCCGCCTCAGTCGCAAAAGAGACCTGGAGAGGCGTTCTAGATTTCTAGATAGTCGATCTAAAGGCTAAAAAGTCCCGGCAGATCGACGACAACGATTCGCCCGGCCTTGATGTCGACCTCAGGTACGAGCGCTTTTACGAAAGGCACCAGAAAAGATCCTTCGTTGTCCGCGCTTTTTACTTCGAGCAGCTCTCCGGAGTTGCCGGTAATACCAGATACGGTGCCCACTTCGCGACCGTCCGGTGTCACGACAACAAGCCCGACAAGATCGTTAACCCACCACTCGTCCTCTTCCAGCTCGTTGAGCTGCTCTTTCGTAGTAAACAAAAGAGCATTCATGAAGTGTTCTACTGACGTGCGATCGGGAAAACCTCTTAACTTGAGAAAGATCATCCGCTTTTCCAGACGAAGATCCTCGATTTCCACTTTAATGCGCTCGTGTTTAATCACAATCTCTACATCTTCGATATCTACGAGCAGGTTCGGATTATTGGTCTCAGGGCGAATTTTGACTTCACCTTTGAGACCGTGGAACCCGACTATCTTCCCGACCGGAAAGCTGTATTCGTTACTCATGAGCCTTCGCCGTATCCCGTATTGGTGCGATGATTGGTTGTGCGTCCGCCTTCCATCGTTTGAAAAGCGAGTTGTCGAAGTCAAATTGATCGAGCACGCGACCGACCACGAAATCAATCTGATCGGATACGGTGGCAGGACGGTGATAAAAGCCAGGACAGGCAGTGGAAACGATCGCGCCGGCTTCGGACAGAGCCAACATATTCTTGAGCTGAATATGCCCGAAGGGCATTTCTCTGATTACCACGACCAGTGTGCGCCGCTCTTTTAAACAGACGGCCGCGGCTCTGTGCACCAGATTCTCAGTCAGTCCGTTGGCCAGCGCTCCGAGAGTGCCTATGCTGCAAGGCAGAATGGCCATGCCTAAAGTCTTGTGAGAACCGCTTGAAATACTGGCGCCATAATCCATCAAATGGTGAAGCTTGACCGGAGCATTATCTGGAAGCTCGAGATAGCGAAGCAGATCCTGAATACTATTCTCCGGTATGACCAGATCGTGCTCTTCCTTCATCACTCTGAGCGCCGCTTTCGACATTACCAGCTCGACCGGCTGCTCGATACTGAGCAGATATTGCAGCATTCTCAGTCCGTAAATCACACCGCTGGCGCCGGTGATTCCTAAAACAAAAGGCAGCTGCCGTTTTCCCGTTTCGGAGCTAATCTCAGATGGCATCTTGCGCTCGTCTCCTCGCCTCGATAGGATCCGATAGTCTACCGCCATGACAGTGTCGCGTCCAGCTGATGGGCACTTCGCCCTATGACATATCTTCACTTTCAAATCAAAAAAGCGTTATACTGCCCTGGCAAAAGGCGTTACTCGGCGACTCTTAGACAGTGAACTCCAACGTTGTTCTTCCAAGACATATAGCACTGCTAACGGTTGCACTGTTGACCTTCGGTTGCAACGAACAAACCGAGCGATCAGAAAAGCCACCCACTACTTCCACACTCAGACGTGAGCCGCGTTGGATGCTGCTTGCCCGAGAGTCCTCTGGAGCTGCGCGGAAAAACCCGGAACAAGCGATCAGTCTCTTGAGAGAGAGCATCGCGGAGGCTGAGGTAAGCCCAAAGGTAAGTAATGAGGCGATGCTCTGCCTTCGTTGCAAACTCTGCCAATTCTTTCAAGAGGCTAAAAGGTATCGCGAAGGCTTGAGATCTGCCCAGGCGCTTTTGGCAAAAATCGACTTTCATGATTGGAGGCAACAACTAATCGCCGAGCGTCTTCTCGAGACCGAGCGCTCATG
>CAZISK010001002.1:0-3141 GCA_964541355.1 uncultured Candidatus Obscuribacterales bacterium | reverse complement strand
CATCCTGACCGTCCCATTTCTGCGAAATTTGAGGCGAGCAGCCCCACACGCCAAGATCGACATGCTCGTAGGACCCTCGAGCGGAGAGGTTTTGAAAGGTTGCCCCTACGTAGATGAGTTCATCCCTTTCGACACTACGCGATTTCACAAATACGATCAGGGAGAAGGAAAGGCAAGGAGCTATTGGTCCTATTTTTTCGAGCTTCGCGAACGCAGGTATGATTCCGTCTTCGTTCTTAAGCGTTCTCTGTCATCTGCCTTTCTTGCATTCGGTACTGGAGCTCGCCTGAGAGCTGGATACGCGACCGAAGGACGATCACTGCTGTTGACTCACAAAGTGCGCTGGGACACCTCCGTTCATGAAGTCGACTCACTGTTGAGCGTGCTTGAATCAGTTGGAATTAGCGCTCAGGACAAACATCTGGAAGCCTGGATCAGCAAAGATGAAACCAGGTCAATGCAAGACAAAGTGCCGGGTCTCGAGAGCCATCGCTCGAGAATGTTGATCCACGCCGCCGCAGCCCACCCTGATAAGACTTATCCGCTTGAGCACTTTGCTGAAGTGATCAAGGTCTTGCACAACGAGTTTGGTATGACCCCATTTTTCACGGGCGACCGCAAAGATAGGGAAACCTACGAAGAACTCGCCGTCTTGGCTGGCATAAAAAGTGTTAATATGTCAGGAGAGCTCTCTGTAAGGGAAAGCATGGCGTTATACAAAGAGATGGACATTGCTGTATGCGTCGACTCGGGACCGGCGCACCTTTCATGTGCGGTCGGTACACCGACTGTCACCCTGTTCGGACCGACCGATCCTGTTCGCTGGCAGCCAATTGGTCCATCGCAAACAGCAGTTTTCGATGACTCTTTAGAGTGCCGTCCATGCCATTACAAGAAGACCTGCGCCAACCGAGAATGTTTGACGGAGCTATCGCCGTTGAAAGTGATAGAAGCTGCCAGGCAACTGATCAACAACCGTCGTCCAGCCATTTCGTGAAATGGGAGTAGATACATGAAACTCAAGCCAGTTATGCCTCTAGTCGTATGTGCAGTCACGCTCTTGGTGTCAGACATACAACCGGCTCAGGCGGCGAATCCAACTTCGGGAGCATCAGCCTCTCAGACGAAGTCGACAAAGCAAGCCTGGCCGAAGTGGTACTACTACGACTACCTCGGTATGCGCGAATGGCACAAAGGTAACAAACGCCAGGGGTTGGCCTATCTCGATCTATCCTACAAATTGGCTGAAGCATCGTGCGGCAATTCCAGAGGGTCTCTAGACAACTATACGAAGAAATTGCTCGGCGACGTGATTGAACACCAGACATTCCACCTCACGGAATGGCGCGAAGTACCGCGCGAAAAGGCCGAGAACATGAATATCAGAGAGCTGCTCAAGCGAGATGCAAGAGGCATCCCACAGCAAGAGAGAGAGCGGCAATGGAAGTTCCTGGATAAGTTGTCTAGATTCGCACAGGGAACGCTCGGGAAAAAGCATTATGTCGTGCAGCGCCTCGAGGCCTCGATGGAAGAGTGCATACCGCCAGCTCAGCCGGACGAGCCGGATCGGGTTGAAAGAGCAATGGGCAACGGACTCAGGGGAAGAGTGTATGGTCAGACACCAAAATGGTGGCGCGAACAAGACTCAGACATAAGCCCAGAAATGTTCACTCGGGATCGGAAAAGACTGCACCAGGCGGCAGAACCTCAGCACACCGAGAAGAAGATCAACCCAAGTGCAGAACCGACCACCGCTGGCAAAGGCTTCGTCTATATTGCCGGTCAGAAGTACGACCGCGGCAAGACCCAGACCCCTGGTAGCCAGGGATGGGGAGGAAATTCCACCGTCGGCTCCGCCGCACGCAACGATAATCCGAATGACTCCTATACCGGCTGGGGTACTCAAAATCAGGGTGCCGATTACCGAGCCACGCCAATCAATAAATGGGGCATTGCCGCCGAAGAAAAAGGGCGTGGTGGTAACAAAGTGGCTGGACCAGCCTGGGGTCAGCAAACCAATGACCACACCGGTCCCGAAACTGGTAGCCAGAATACGTGGGGAGCAAGCGCCGGTGTCGGCCAAGATCCAGAAAAAGACGTGGGACAAACAGGCACCTACGCTGGTCGCAGTAAGTAACTCCACTGAAAAAGCTCTCTTTCCAATCAGGCTCGCGATGCGTACGGCGCATCGTGCAAACCATTGCTCTGAAGCAGAGTTAACGATGACGGTCGTGTATCCGCAAATCTGATAAGGGAAAATTGGAACCCTTCCACAGGCCAAGAGTCTGAGGAAATCATCGAATTGTTCAAGATCCGCCGAAACAAGCAAGAACACTGAGTTCGTGCATGTAGGCAATAATCGATTAGGTCGACTGAACGCCTTTAGACCTGATTTCGGAATAGGCTTGCCGATTCGAGAATGACGGGAAGACCTCTTATCACGCAAAAGACACAGGAAAAATATACGAAGAATAGCGCAATCGGCTCCATCCCCATTTGCGCACCCAGCGCTGTATGCGCAGCGACGACCAGACAGAATGCCACCGCTTTCACTACCGCGTAAGTGAAGCGAGAGAAATTCGATGCTACCAGGAACTTACCAATCGCAGTCTGCATCATGGTGTTCTTTCCAAACGCGGTGTATCCTTGCTCGACTGCATGAGCTCTAATTGCATCAACAAATGTCCCACGGACGAGGAACAGAAGCGGCACCCAGACTGGAATCCAGCTTAGAGCAGCAAATGCTATCCAATAGGCCATCTCCACGACTCGATCGCCTGCGATATCGAGAATGCCGCCCAGCTTGCTTGCCTGATTGAGCTTCCGGGCGAGATATCCATCAATACCGTCAGCCCATATAACAAAAATAGTCAGTGCAAATGCGGTCCACTTCATCGCATCTGGTGTCATCCACAGTAGCGGCAAGGTGAAGATCGCAAGGAACACTCGAGCGACGGTAACGACGTTGGGCACATTGATAGATGGTGCACGAAAGGGCTTGTCCGGACCGACCGCGACTGCGGTCGGCTCGTTGTTGACTGGCGCGTTGTCGTTATCCAACTAGACTCCAATCCTTATACATCAGCGCTCGGCGTAACTATCTATTGAGGCCTACACATCTAAATTGGCAAAGTGCGCATG
>CAZISK010001001.1:0-3143 GCA_964541355.1 uncultured Candidatus Obscuribacterales bacterium | reverse complement strand
ATCAGATCTTCCCTGTACGATTCAGTAATAGACAAGCTGGTTAAACCATACAAAGCGATTAATAAGCAACGACGGGAAGTGTGGACGGACCTGGTCTTTCAAGTCGCAGCCCAGAGTAATCGCGAGCTATCCAGCGATGAGAATGCAGTCCTTGCCGCCGTGTACCTGGAGTCTGCTGCCAGTCTGGGAGCCAATGCACCATGCTTGAAGTCCATCAATTTCGACCAAATTGTAGAACGTTTGGGGCGGACAGACGGAAGCGTTCTGAAGTTAAAATTTCGCCAACCGCTGCCCGAAAGTCTTAGCGTCCGTTTGACTACAGAAAATGGATTACGTCAAGCAGCAAAGCTAGCGTCACTTTCGACCGACGTCGAGGTTCGAAAGTCGTATCAAAAGGTAGCAAATGCACTTCAAGAACCTTCGCGGATGGAAAATCTCCGAGAATTCTATGCGGTTCATGGCAAAGATTATGCCTCGCACTGTCCCGATAATCTCGAGAGAGGTTATATGGAAATGGCAGCTCGCCTTTTCGATTCAAGGCCGGAACAGACTCTGCGGCTGAATGGTGGCCATGAGATATTGCTGCCGGCTATGTTCATTCTACAGTCACAGAAGCGCTATTTTGCGATGAAGAAATTTATCGAGATAGCACCACCGGAAGTGCAACTATACATGGCAAAGCGTCTTTTCGGTGCTCCTATGCCGTGGTCCGAGGAGCTTACCATGCACGCGGCCGCTCGAGCTCTTCGAAGTAATGATAGTAAGCTTCAGCAAGAAGCGAACGATCTGTTGAAGAAACTCATGGACAGTAGTCCTGACCACCAAAGCAACCTCGACAGGAAAGAGAAGCTAAAAAATGCGTTCGCAGAGATTATGCCTGATGATCGAGCGCCGAGTAAATTGTTTGAACACTCGAAAAAAGATTCAGAGAAAAAGGGAGGAGACGCGGAACTGCAAAAATTAATCCTGGAATTGAAAGAGTTTCCGGAGAACTTGCAGGATATTCGAAAAGAAATACTTACGGAGAAGATGGACAAATTGAGAGCGGATGCCATTGCTCTCTATATAGATGCACTTAAGGATGATCCTAAACAAGCCGCGCTGATGATTGAAGATATTCTTACGATGTACCAGACGACTCAGATGCAGAGCAATTTAATCGGGGTTGTCCTTAATCAGATTAACAGCGACAAAGCACATTTGATGGCGGCATTCGATGCGCTAAAAAAGAAGGATCAGCATCCAGCGATTCAGAAGGATATTGAGTCTCGCATTCGCACGTTGGAGCAACGGAAGTGATTTTCGAGCAACGTTCTTAAGGCATCTTTATATGTGTTTTGAGATTGCTCGGGGAGCGTCAAGTCACCTCCAAAAACATTATTAAGTCTTTCCGTCAACCAGTTGCTTGATCGAAACATTTTCAAGGCAAGAAAGAACCGAGCTGCGGTTTTTTTGGTGAAACCGATTGTATAGATCTCCATAATCGTTGTTCCTCATTGGCCGAGCTAAAAATAACTAGCTGTTTCGAACTCGCTCTGGATTCAAGTTCGGCCTCTGTTTGAACTAGGCCATTTCCTCTAATATGGATCAATTCCACTCCCAGTTGTCTCAAAACACGGCCGATCAGTAGGCGACGGTGGCAGTGTAACGGATCTTCTTCGCCGCATAACAATGCCACCGTATATGCTGCTATGCCAGTCCGAAGTCTTTGGATGCCCTGTTGGAACAGTTCGGACTCAGCAATCTTCCAATATAGAACGTATCCTTCATTGTCATAAAAGCTGGAATCTCTGGGCATACCACCGAGTTCGAGACCCAGAAAGAGATACTTTCTTCCAGCAACTCGAATGGACAACTTCAAATTCTGTTGATTAAACTGCGGTGAGAACTTCGAAAAGGGAGAGGAGCGAGCATCAACAACAACATCGATTTCATGCTTCTCTAGTAAAGACAGGAAGTTTTCGATTGGATGATTTGAATGCCCAATCGTAAAAATCTTCTCTGCGGGAGTCGATGGCATCCGAACCTCTGATTCCATTCCAGCCTCAGGAGCTAATATTATGCACCACTTGCGAAGCTCCGGTCAACGCATATACTTTCACACTCGCACCGTATGCATGCCGGTTGTTTGAGATTAGTTGCCCTCAGGCTTGCTTTGAAACTTGAGGGTACAACTATGATTTCGAGTAATGATCTGCGTCCTGGCGTGACAGTTGAATACCGAGACGGTGCCTGGCAGGTAATTGAAGCATATCTCTTGGTCACGCGGAATGCGTAGCGAATCGATCTTTTGAGTTCGTTCGGCTTTTGTCACACGCATGTCATAAGAATCATGAATGATAAAAAGCCAGACATCTGGGATTCACTGGCATTGTCTTTTGTTTCTCGGTGCCGGCATCTCGGCAGTTGTGTCGGTGAGCAGTATGATTCAAGAGTGCGCCGACAAGACCGTCATTGACTGCGCACCAGGTCCGGTAATGGCTCGAGATGGAATCAGCCCTGCGGCCTTACAAGGTTTTGTCGCGAAGGCAGTTGTCACGCCGTCAATCAATAGAGCTGATTGCCAAGTCGAGAACTTTGGAAAGACATTTCGCATCCCTGGATCATAAACCTATAATCTTTCAAAATCGGCTTTCAACATTGTTCATTTGATGTTTTTTACAGGCTGATCGATAGGTGCAAGATATCCAATCGATTGTCAATCATCTAATCGGCGCTTTCAATTTGCAGAACTGACTGCAGGTTTGAAAGTCCACACTGGAAGCAACTGCGGCGCTGATACTGAGCACACGATACCTCGATGACCGTGACCCTGCAGGGCACGTTACGGTCTAAAGCAGAGCTAAGGCGTATCGAGTATTTGAGGACGAAGTAAATTGTCTCCGCCATACGGCGTATGCCCTGCAACTATTGATTATTCTGTGATGCCTTCTGTATGCAGCTATTCACGAGGGTTTCCGCGGATCTGATCTTGGAACAATTGATTATTCGCTGTGTAGGTTCACACACTTTGCGCTTTCGTGTCGAGAGTTCATGCGCGATGTATAGATGTTGTTCTGCAGATATGTGAGGAGGTCTATTGAAAAACGACAGACGCTAAATGGCTCATGAAGGACTGCTTCTGTTTCACTGAACCTGATCTG
>CAZISK010001000.1:0-3151 GCA_964541355.1 uncultured Candidatus Obscuribacterales bacterium | reverse complement strand
CAAATGACTTTGCAGTTCTATTCTCTCGATTCGAATTCGTGACCGACACCGCGACGCTTCCATTTGATGACTAAATATGCTCAGAAATCCCGCCTCCGGAATGATGTTCAGTCAACCGCTGCAAATCGCTTCACAATTTCGGCGCGCCGAGCTACCCGCGGGCACACCCTGTCTGGCTCACACCACGACTCGAGTTCTCTCGGCGTCAGATTTATCTCTTGAGGTAACCGATACTCAAAGGCTCAGTATGGTCCTTTGATGGTTGAGCCGCCGTCTACAACGATTGTTTGGCCTGTGATGAAGCTGCCGGCCTCCGATGCGAGCATGACAGCCACACCGCTCACGTCTTCCGGCCTTCCAAACCGTCCAAGCAGATAGCCAGCTACCGCCTTCTCCGCCAAGATCGGATCCTCCCACAAGCGACGAGCAAATTCCGTCTTGATCAAGCCCGGCGCAATGCAGTTGGCGCGAATATTCTTTGGTCCCCATTCCGCGGCCAGATTACGTACAAGTTGCATGTCTGCGGCCTTTGAAATGGCATACGCACCAAGCGTGGTCGTGGCTCTTAACCCTCCGACGCTGGATATCACAATAACCGAGCCACCGCCGAGATCCGCCATTTGCGGGCAGACTTTGTTACATGCCCAGATTGGGCTCTTAAGATTTACAGTCATCGCCAGATCAAAGGACTCTTCCGGCATTTCCCTCATCGAACCTCGGAACGGACTGACCCCGGCATTCAGCACCAAGGTGTTGATCCGTCCCCATTGGGCCAAAGCAGTATCAAGCATTGTGTACAGCGAGTTCTTGTCTCCGACATCGCAGGCAACGCCAATAGCCGCACCACCTTCGCGGGCCCAACTCGAGCTGATATTTCGAGCCACGGCTTCGCTTGCTTCCGCCGAACGCGACGACACTACTACTTTGGCCCCCAGCGAACACATTTGCTGCGCAATCGATAGCCCTATGCCCTTCGTCGAGCCTGTAACGACGGCTACCCTGCCTGACAGATCAAACATTATTGGAATACTCACCGGCTCGTCCCTATCCCGCTCGTGATCATGCGCTCAGCTAGCGTCGCGCATCGCGCCTCAGGCAAATAACCAGAATTGCCGCCGGCAGGTCATCTATTGAGCACTTCCTGAGCAAGCCGGCCCATTCTCGACTTCAACTCGGGTTCAAATCCCTCCCAAGTCGGCTGCTCCCGAAACGCCTGGGCGAATGATTTGTAATTTTCTGGAGGCAACGGGGCGAATTTCGGAATGGCTCGTTCAGCGGGGAAGATGTTGTACCAATTTACATCCTTTCGTCGGCGTTCGAACTCAACTTTGGCTTCTCGCAATTGAGATGGGTTCGTCAGCATATCAATGAGAGAGGCTGCGACGATTTTGCCGCCTGTCAACAATGCCTGATGGGCGACGTTGGTCGTACTCAGCGCAGCCGTAGCCCAGTCCGGGCACCCCTCGTCGCCGAAGTAATAGCTTACGGTGGCCAATACAAAGGGACATTTGTAGCAAAATACTGTCGCATCGGTTCCAGCCCATGCATTCTTGTCGGGCCGCGATCCCGGGGGGGGCGGCACCTCCAACTTACCGAATGGAGTGTCAGAGACAGGAGCCCCTAGCTGCTTCTGTATCAGCTGGCCAAATTCAATATCTTTTTTCGACAGCTTGGGCGGCCCAATCGCAACGATATTCTCGTGAACAATATCCGCGAGCACCTTGTTGGGCATGCCCTCCCAAACGCCATTGAGTACCTCATTGCGGACCTTTACCCCAAGCGCAAGGGCAGCAGCGTTGGCGCAGTCGAACAGTCTCTGCTGAATTTTCTCGTTTGCCTGCCGCGTTCTCGCCTTTGTCACGTAGACGATCCGCGCGACGTCCGGAACGCTCGACATGTTGTAAGTCGCTACGGACTGATCGAACATCGACGCAATGCCGGGGAATTCCGTACTCGGAACAATCGAGTCCTTGATATATTGGACAGCGGTATCCATGAGCTGGAGTGCCTGCAGCGCATTCCTTCCCACCCAAGGCGTCGCATTGTAGGTCGACAACCCCTCGAACGTGTGAGCGGTGTGATTGCTTGACCTTAAATGCACGGAGATAAATCGATCCGCGCTCGTCTCAAAAGATGGATGCCAAGAAACGCATGCGTCGAGCCCCTCGAACAATCCAGCGCGCTCCATGACGTTTTTGCCGACACCGGTTTTCTCCGCCGGCGTACCAAATATCTTCAGTGTCCCCTTGATACTTCCTGCTTCCATCGCCTGTTTAACAGCTATGGCCGCTCCAACTGTCCCGGCGCCGATCCCGTGATGCATGTCGTAACAACCTGCTCTTCCGACCACTACCGGCTTCTCATAAGGCAACGGCATCTGCGACATGTTCGGCACGGCATCGTACTCAGCATATGTGCACACCACGGGAGAGCCGGTGCCATATGTTGCGACGAAAGCCGTGTCCAAGCCACCAACTCCGATCTCAACCTTGAAGCCTGCATTTTCGAGCGTAGCCGCGTGAAGACGTGACGCTTGGTATTCCTGCAGCGGGGGTTCGGCCATCAGCCAAATCCGGTCACTCAGTTCGGTAAGCAGATTCCGATTATTGTCGATCCAGTTGAGCGCGTCGCGCTTAGCTTTCTCTGTAATCGTTATCATAGTATCGCTCTCCAGTTCTGCGGATTGCTGCCAGGATCAGTTGCGCCGACGATTGGGGCTCTCACCATCAGCAAGTCAGCGGTTGCACATCATTCAAACAGCCGCACGCGCTCAGCCTGCACGTGCCGTATCGCTGCTTTCGTTCAGCTAGCTGACGATCTTAGTTCCGGTCAGCACCGATGGCGTCTTGCACTTCCTCAGGTGCGACCTCTATTCTTAGCCCAGCACGCTCTTGCTGGAGCAGGAGGAAGGATCGCGAGTCCCGCTCGCCCCAACCTCGATTCTTCGCTTCGGTCAATTCGGCCAGGGTCAGATCAATCAGCCGCATCGGCACTCCGACCTCACGGCCGAGCTGAGCGGCCAGCGCGACATCCTTGTGAGCCAAGTTCAGCGCGAAGTCGGCTGGATCGTATTTATTTACAAGAAACTGATCCGCAAGATTGTCGAACGTTCGCTGTCGCCCGCGCATTCCCTGGCGTATGGCAGTCCATA
>CAZISK010000999.1:0-3151 GCA_964541355.1 uncultured Candidatus Obscuribacterales bacterium | reverse complement strand
GACCATACAGGATGGTTGGATCTTGAGAGTCAAGCGCAAGACTGCTCGGTATAGCAAATGTGAGCATCACTCCCAGCTCTTGAAGAATAATTTGAGCAACCCTCTTGAAGGTCAGGGAGTTGTCGGTTAGTTCCTCCGGGTGCCATGAGAACAACTCAATCACTCTGGCGGCGTCCCCCTTCAGGAGCGCCTGGACGAATTCCCTATATGTTTTCTGGTCCGACTCTGGCAACTTCTCGATTACATATTCAACTTGCTCACAGATCCGTTCCTCCTGGAAGGTGCGCCATAGATCAGGATGCGACATTAGTCTTTTTATGACATCTTGGAGTCGGCTGTAAACCTCAGGGGAGGTCTCAGTCGCCAGGACGCATCTCAATGCATTAATACCGGGCAACCCGGTACCATAGAGTTGTTCCTCCAGTTCTCGCTGCGCAATCTCACGCACACGACAAGATGGATCTCTGAACTTACGAACTAACTCATTTATCTTGTTTGAATCGAGCGTTTTATCGTCAGCAAGACTATTAGGCGGCTGGCTATCTGTTTTATCGTCGAACGTATTGATCGGTTCTGTAGCAATTTTGTATTTGCACTCATCATCAATCGAAAAACCCGACGTGTTACCTGTGCTGGCAGTACCCTTCGGAATACCCTCAAGATGAATTTCAATCATTATCAAGTGTCCTCTATTATTCAAGAAAACCGCTGAGACTGCAGAATTAATTTAACCGCTGTCCAGCTGGATTGATTACCGCGACGAATCAATTCAAGTCTGCCATCGTAACAAGAACATTTCGAAACTTCTGTCGCCAGTATTTTGTCGCCGTCTCTCATTCAAGGGAGCTACCGAGGCTATCACCCGTACGTTAACAAGCAGCAGAACAGATGCCCATGCTCCAAGCATAGCCACTAACATTCCGGATATATCGGAAAGTACCGGGATGAAAGAGGTAACAACAACGAACGCGGCGTTGATTACTCAACTGCCCAGCGTTTTTTTGCCATTACGTTTAGAATCCAAGATCCTTCAGCGTCTTCTCCTCAGGAGATGAGGCGCCAGATCCGGAATTTTCAGCCGGCTGGTTTTCCGAAGGGGTCGGAGCGCTGCCGGTTGTCGTACTAGTCGTCGTTATGGTCGACGTTGTGCCTGGAGTCGGAGCAGGAGTTGATGGAGGCGCATCACCAGATACTATTGGCGGTGCCGTCGTCGGAGGCGGCGTCTTGACGGCATCCGGAGCCTTCGGCGGTGTTGTGTGGTTGGCGCCGCTGACTGCAGCGTTATCATCAAGAATCGAGCCTGTTTTCTTCTCTAATAAGTAGGACTTGTACAAGCCGCCATCGATGTACATGCGGAATTCAGTCGTACCATCGTAGCGAGCCGGAATTCCGGAGACGAAGGAAAACGTTTTGGAGCGATGGCTTCCTAATGGACGCTCGTATTCATCGACAAGCTTGGTGTCTCTCGCCCAGAGACTTCGATCGTTTTTCACATCGTAGAGTTCTGCTCTTATTGCCAACTTTCCAATCGGCTTGTCTGTAGGATTCCACACCTCTCCTTGAATCCGGGGCATGTGCGTAGAGGGATCAAGTCCGGTGTCGATCGCCCGCAAAGTGACATCGGGCACCGCATTTGATGCATCGAGACTTCGGGCTTGCTGCAAGTAAGCATAGCCTACATCGTTATTGCCCTGATCGAGAAGCTCTTTGCCGCGCTTCGCGAGCAGGCCGGAGAGCCGTTTTTGAAGATCGGCGGAGGCGCTCATTTCGTTAGCCTTTCGCAATTGTTCTATAGCGAGATCCAACTTGCCGTTGCGCTCATAGATATCGGCCATGGAAAGCAAATGCTTTGGATTCTTGGCGATGCTGGTCAACTTGCTCAGGTAGCCAATCGCGGCATCGTCTTTTTTCTCGCCGGAAAGTTTGATCGCGAGCTTTTCATATATGGTCGTAAGACGAGACTCAGCTTCGCCGAAGCGACTGCCGGCCTGCAGGGTCTTCACCTCTTCCCAGACACGAAGCGCACCTTCCAGGTCCCCTTTGGCAAGTAGGGAGTCTCCGTAAGCTGCATCGAGGTCGGCAAGTTCAGACTTCTTGTTGCCGATGTTCTCTTTCGCCAGAGGTCTGAGCAAATCTATAGCCTTAGCATACTGCTGCCGTTTCATATAATAGTTAGCCAAATCCGAGGCCAGATCAGGCTCTGCCACAACACCCTTGCCGAGCTGCTGCGCCTGACTTATAGCGGCCCAGGCTTTGTCGACATCGCTAATTCCAACGTAGGCCCTCGCCAACAACAGATGAACGCGAGGATCATCCGGCTTCGCCTTAGCGGCCTTCGTCAAAGTCTCGACTGCAAAAGCATACTGGTCACGAGATAGCTCCTCTCTGCCTTGCAAGAGGAGTCGCTCATCATCGGGGCTTCTGGTCAGAAAAAATACCGTGGCACCCGCAAAAACCAACAGAATGAAAACCGCCGCTACCACACCCGCCATGGTTGGTATGCCGGATTTGCTGTGATTCTTGATGTGCGAGGACCTTCTCTTATGACGCTTGTCGACTACATTCATATCTTTACCGTTGTCTGAAATAGAAGAGGCGGACTCGCCTTCGTCTTTTGGACGATTGGCACTGTCCGCCTCTGCAACTGTTCCATCGAGCTTCACCCCACACGAAATACAACGATCGTATTGGGATGGATGATAGAGACCGCAGCCTGGACAGCGCATAACTTGTCTCCCGAAAAAAGGTCAGGTTGATCCTCAGTTATACAGTCCAGGTTAACGCAAAGTCTACTTGATCTCCACTTTGCCGCCGACTTCTTCGATCTTCTTCTTGATATCTTCGGCTTCTTCCTTTTTGACCTTTTCTTTGATCGGCTTCGGAGCGCTGTCGACGAGCTCTTTAGCTTCTTTGAGACCAAGACCGGTCAATTCGCGTACGACCTTAAGAACGTTGATCTTCTTGTCGCCAGCGGCTGTGAGGACTGCATCGAATTCAGTCTTCTCTTCGACTTCAGCAGCCGGAGCAGCGCCGGGCATCATGCCGCCCATCATCATGGGAGCAGCAGCGGTGACGCCGAATTTTTCTTCCATTTTTTTCTTCAGATCGGCTGCTTCGAGAAGCGTGAGCATGCTAATTTGCTCGAGCAGAT
>CAZISK010000998.1:0-3153 GCA_964541355.1 uncultured Candidatus Obscuribacterales bacterium | reverse complement strand
CAGACTGTTGAATCTCAACAGCAAGGAGACCAGGGACGCGCTTATCGCATCGATTTTTTCCGATGCCATAAAGAGTCGCAAGAACTTCATCGTGCACAACGTCCATGGAGCGCAGGCGGCGGTCCAAGCTCTTTCATACTTCCTTGACGCGGCCAAGGCCTCTGATCGCAGGAGTATGGAGCGCGTATCAAGGGCGAGCATGGAGCACCAGATCGCGCCGCCGGAATTCATGGCTACGATCGTCGCCATAATGCTTCACCACAAGCATAAACTCGGTAAGTTCAACAAGAGTGGACCGACGCGCGATAGCGCCAATACAAAGTACGCGTATGCCATTTTCGAGAAGATTCGTGATCCGTTCAACGAAATCTATGTCACAGACGATCTGAGAACGATCAATTTCTCCGAAGCCGAACGAGAAATGCTGAGCACCATCGGCATAGCGGACTGGCATGTTCCGCATCCCAACGATCCAGGCTCCAAAATCGGTCATGCTGTGATCGCCGGCGATCATTCCATCAATTACAATCACCCGGAAGGATTCGCCAAGATTGCGATGCTTCGCGGCCCTGACACTGAATCAATCTTCGAGGACGATACCATTCATCATTCTCTTGAATCGGCCGTTCAGAGCTTTGCCGATTCGTTTCGCGTTATTCGTCCGGAGGTTCAGAGCCTCGCCCTGAAAGGGCTGAGACGGACGAAGACGGCAGTAGAGCGGGTAGCGGCAATCATGACCGAGATGTTCAACGGTGTCGTCGTCGGTCCACGCTCGTCAGCATCGATGTCTGGTCATGATGCCATCGAACAGGCGGTCGCCCGCGCCAAAGAGAAGCATCCCCATCTTTACACTGCTGATGTCTGTGCACTTTCAGAAGCCGGCAATCGCTACGTCGAGCATACCTTCACGCACGTAGGCAAGATTATGGATGATTGGTACAAGACTCATGGTGCCATTCCGTTCAATCGAAAGGACAAGTCGTATGACGAGCCCGGTCCAGGTAAGTTACCTTTCTGGAATCATCCGCTCAAGTATCCGGAAAGGCATGAAGATGGCGGTCCGATCATGGCTTCCTTAAATGACCTTGAACGAGAGCAATTCCTGTTTGCCGACAAGATTCGCGAAATAGCAGTCGAGCTGCTTCGGGCAGAACAATGGATATTTACTCTCCGCGAACATTAAAAAGCACTTGACATATGACCTCTATCAAAGTACGATTTCGGTTTGGGAGCGATCCCATTTTTAAACTCATTTACTAAGAAAAAAATATGAATTGGTTTATCGAAGCGGCATTTGCCGTGCCGATTTCCGATTTGTTGCTACCTTGACGATTTTTAAATCTCGTTCCGGTGTGATGAAACACCTTGTTCTTCATTGCGTCAGCACGAGGTCCCCTGCCCTCCGAAAGGAGCATCTAATGCAGCTTGCTAAAAAGGTCAGACCCCAATATTTTCGATTGGGAGAAATACTTCTAGAAGCGGGAATCATATCTCCCGACGTATTGAACCAGGGCTTAGTGATTTCAAAACGAGCTACCATGCCTATTGGTAGAGTTTTGATCATGTCCGGTCATGTCAGCGAACTCGACGTTGAATGCGCCCTCAGTACACAGCTGTCAATCAGAGACGGCGCCATCGATGTGAGAATGGCGAAAGAAATGCTGAGATTCTCGCACGTTCACCAGGTCGGCATCGACGAAGCATATAGATTGAACGGTATCGGCCGCGGTATCGGTCCGCTACCGAGAATGGGCAAGCTCGTCATGGCTGCCGGTATCGTCGACGATGTCGGTCTGAAGTGCGCGCTCAAGCATTCTAAGACTACGGGTTATCCGCTTGGCCGAGCGCTCGTCTCGCTTCGCCTTATCGACGAATCGACCTTGAGCACGTGCATCAATCTGCAGATTTTGATAAGAGACAGGCACATTTCATTCCTGCAAGCTGTACGAGCGCTGCAGTCGGTCTACAGCTTCAAAGTGCCGATGGAAGCCGCCCTGAAGGCGATAGGATTCATGTATCAAGCGCACGTACAGCCGCGACTTGGCGAAATCCTTGTTCAGGCAGGTTTGCTCGCCAGAGAAGACAGCTTGATCGTAGCCGAGCTTGGTACTGAAAGTGATGCCGCATTCGGTCAACTGCTCTTGCAATACAATCTGGTCCAACCGATGGTTCTGGAAGCGGCCATACAAATGCAGCACATGCTTGCAACACCGATGCTCTCTAAGGTTCGGGCGCGACGCTTGCTCAATCTAGTCCGATCCTTGAATGTCCCATTGGAAAAACTGCTTGCCGAATTCGATCTGCTCGATCAGGTTGTTGCAATTCTGCGAGCGGCCGGTTTGATCGACGAGCGCACTATGCGTGATACTGCTGCATCGATCAACGATTTCGAATTCACCGTGGCAGAAGTCCTCATTCAACGAGGCCTGATCACCAAGGAGATGTCGCGTACCGCACTGGTTTTGATTAATGAGATCCAGCGCAACGTCGTATCGTACGAAAAGGCTCTCGATATACTGCGGGCTTTGAGAACAGACAACAATTTACAACCTGCGGCATTGCAGCAGGCACTTGCCGTCGGCCTGGTGGCCGCATAGCGGAGGAATCAATTCATTTTCAGGATAGTTTCCTGAGTCGACAGAACGACAAAAGGTTTTTGCCCCCGACTAGAGCAAATTGGGCGCCCCTAGTGTAAAGCACTGGGGCGTTCGATTTTGTAGGGGAGAGTTGTTGATCTGGGTATCATTTGAATATGTCGGAAAAGCCAATAATTTCTTCGGTATTTGACGGCCGATACCAGATCGAGAAGCTGATCGGTCAAGGTGGAATGGGAGCCGTCTATCTGGCCCATGACCCACTGCTCAATATCGCGGTTGCGGTCAAAACTGTAGATGTAAATTTTGATCGTCCGGAGGCACTGGTTCGTTTTCAAAATGAGGCAATAACGACTGGCAAACTCGCGCACCCCAATGTGGCGCGAACGCTGAATTTTGGATTAATCGAAAGTTCGCCCTATATGGTCATGGAGTATGTTGAAGGCGACAGTCTTGCGGCAATACTTCGGCGGGAGGGGCGGCTCGATGTGGGAAGAGCGCTGCCGATTTTCGTCGACATTTGCGCCGGACTCAGACACGCCCACGAACAGGGCATTTT
>CAZISK010000997.1:0-3161 GCA_964541355.1 uncultured Candidatus Obscuribacterales bacterium | reverse complement strand
GGTCGGCAAACTGTTGAGCTGTCATCAGTTGTTCAAAGTATATAGGCTTGACGCCCTTCTTGTCGTCGTACTGCATGAAGGAACCGGTTGCCACAAACTGGCTTCCAATATCGCTGACCGAGGAGGGAATGACCTTCAATCCTCCTTGAAATTGTACAGGCGAATCGTCATCGAGCAGTTCGAGTATTGAGTGGCTGCCGGCTTTTAGATCTTTGCTTCGGGTCAGCAACGCCGAATAAATGCGACTGGCCGCGGTACCATGGGCGGTGAGCCACATCAAGTCTTTGATTGGCAAGGTTTCGATTCGTCCCTCGAGACTTTGAAATACCTGAAATAGCGGGCTTGGTGTGCCCTCGCCCACGGTCTTTCCTTCGAAGCGCTTAGCCTTGCTCAGTTTAACGATGTCTTCATCCATGTGCTCCTCTGCGGGCGGCTGTCCAAAAGCGGCGAAGCTCGTGGCGCAGAAGCATGCGATGATCAGGCAAATGATGCACGAAATTGGTCGGCGTGGTCTAGTCTTCATCGGAATGTGGTGCTATTCGAACAAGGTGCGCGTGCGATCCGTAATAAGGCTATGGAAGGCGATGTAAAGGTTGTTCTTCAAATCGTTGAATACCTGCTCGGAATGAACCACTGGAAACGCTGATGTCCACTGTGCTTCGAGATCCAGCTCCACTCTGAGCGAGTCTCCCTGCGTGGTGATTTCATACGCACAGCGCAAAATCTGATCGTTGCTGTCATACAACAGGTCGGTTGTGTATGAGGTCCTCGTAACCCGACTTGGGAAAGAGTAAGAAAGATTTTCTTCACGCATGAGTCGCGGCGGCACCACCTTAGGGGGCAGACTCGGCAACATATGGAAGAAATCAGTAAGATCGACTTCTCTAGGAAGCGAAATTACATTGCCGAAGTTGAGGGTTGCTCCCTGAGCCAATGAAAATGCCTCGCAAGAACTGCAAAAATCGATCATCGGAAGCAAGTAGGGGTTTACGGTTTCCTCCCAGGCTTCAAAATGCTCTGGATTGGAGCTTATCGAAACCTTTTCGAAGTTGATCAAAAGGCTGCTTTCTTCATTCTCCGATAAGAAAACGAGATCCTCCACACCGAACTCCGTCTCTTCCGGCTCTCCTTCTTTTGGAAATGCCGGCTTCAAAATCTTCGCCAATAATGGCGTCATGATCGATTCGATGCTGCCTTTGCGGTCGGCATTCTGGAACGAAAGCGAAGCGAAAAATCGCTTGATCGGGGCTCGCTGAAACTGGTGGAAATAAACAGCTTTAGGGCAGTGTAGATCTATCCACTTGCTAAGCCGATCTTCAATCTGATTGCACATTTCGAACGCCACGATATCATCCGGAGGTATCGGCAGCTGAGAGAGAGCTTCCAGAAGCTCGATCATGAACTCGCGCAGCTCCTGATCAACCGTCCAGCGATGATGCACCTGCTTGTATCGATAGGAATCCCACTCGAGATCGGACTTATCCAGACCGACGAAACAACGAAACAGGGAGTTGAACCGAATATGGTCGGCGAATGCGTCGTAGTCGGGTAGTCCATAGTAGGCTTGCAGCAAAGAAGCCCGCAGGTAGATGAGCAGGTCGGACTTCTGTACGGAGCTATCAAAGGCCCACAAGCGCTCGACTTCGACGTCCAAAAGCTCGGACGCCGCCCGATCCAGTAAATGCAAAGGGTGGTTGGTTGCTATTTTGAGATTCGTGCCCAGTTGTTGCTTCGCCATCGCGATCTTCTCCCAGCAGAGCATCGTGTACTTTGGCGTGAACCGCAATATTCTAAGGTAGATTGCTCATTTTGGCATATACACTAATAGTTAAACTTTTATCGGAATTGCCAAGAGAACGCCGAATCGATGCCAGGTTCAGGTTTTTCAAAGACAGTCCTTGAGCGCTGGACGAGTAGCAGTCTTCCGTGAGCTCCGGAAAGATTTTGTTCAAACTTGGTTAGCATGTTCGATGCCGGCGAGGTGCCGGCGCTCCCGGTGCGGGGTGGTTAGCGAATTGACCACATTGATTGGTTGCTCGCCGCGCTCGAATCGACGAACATTCTCGGCGATGGCGGCGGTGATACCAAGATAGGATGCGTCGGTGTTGCCGCCGATGTGCGGTGTGGCGAGGACGTTTTCCTTGAAGATCGGATGAGTTGGGTCCGTCGGCTCATCTGTAAAAACATCAAGACCGGCACCAGCGATGTGGCCGGATTGCAGACTCGCAAGAAGAGCATCCAGATCTACAAGTCCACCGCGTGCCACGTTGATCAGGTAGGCGCCGCGCTTCATCAGTTTTATCGTCTGGCTGTTAATGAGATTTTTGTTGTCTTTGGTCTCAGGAAGTGCGAGTACGACAAAGTCGCTGTCGCCGAGAGCCTCGGCCAGATTGTCCAGACCGTACATTGTCGCCGGAATGTCGGCTGGGCCAGGTAGCTCAGACCTGCGTCTGACCGCTTTAATACGGACTCCGAACGGTATAAGCCTGCGAGCTAGCTCGACTCCGATATCTCCGAATCCAATCAGGCAGACCGTTTTGCCGAGAAGCGAACGACCGGACGGTTTGAAAAATACTCTATCGTCTAAGTTCTTCCTGGCCTCCAAATAACGTCTCGACAGCGCCAGCATGAACATGACTGCCAGCTCGGCGACCGATTCTGCGTTGCCGCTCCCCGCACCCGGTACGCGCGCCACCCAGACACCACAGCTGGTGGCAGTCTCAAGATCGACGTTGTCCAGACCAACTCCAAGTTGGTTGACAAGACCGAACGTGCCGCGTTTTATGACCCGTTCTGTAATCTGTGCTACCGACGGTATGACCACATCTACGCCTTCCAGGCTATTCTCCGTCATCGACGGATGA
The DNA here is from genome assembly GCA_964541355.1 of uncultured Candidatus Obscuribacterales bacterium. Classification (GTDB taxonomy): domain Bacteria; phylum Cyanobacteriota; class Vampirovibrionia; order Obscuribacterales; family Obscuribacteraceae; genus JADYXR01. Next base: position 297 of record CAZISK010000997.1, on the reverse strand, counting down.
CAGCATGTCACTTCGTGTTCCGGCAATAGTGTACGTAGACGCTCTACGACCGGAGGGTAGGAGTCATTACATAAGAGGATTTTGAGGACTTTCGTCATCGCCGAATACATCCTGTAGTCAGAAGTCGCCGAACATTATATCGACTTTCCAGTGAGGCTTCTCTGTGAAGAGGAAAACTACGGAAACGTGCATGCCTACTGCGAGCAATAATTTGTCTCATCGGTGCAGGAACCTCATAGCTGAGGAACCTCATAGCTGAGGAACCTCATAGCTGAGGAACCTCATAGCTGAGGAACC
>CAZISK010000996.1:0-3162 GCA_964541355.1 uncultured Candidatus Obscuribacterales bacterium | reverse complement strand
ATCTTCCTGTGCGTGAACGTCGCGCCAAGCTCCAGGGTCTCAACCTGGTCGAGCTTGATGGTAACATCGGTATTCTCTGCAATGGTGCAGGCTTGACTATGGCGACGATGGACATGGTCAAGAAATTTGGCGGACGGCCTGGTAATTTCCTGGATGTCGGCGGCGGCTCCGACCAGGAGAAGACGCTCGAGGCTCTCGAGATCGTCAACGACAATCCAGAATGCGATGTGATGCTTCTTAATATCCTGGGTGGTATTACCGCCTGTGATGAGGTTGCTCAAGCGCTCGTGCAATTCATCAAGAAGTACCCGGAAAGGACGCTTGTTGTCAGGCTTAGAGGAAATAATCAGGATCTGGCGGAGAAAATCCTTGCTGAATCTGGATTGAAGCTGATTCCAGATCTTGAGGCTGCGGTTAAGGAAGCTGTCGAGAAATCGAAGAGTATAAGCAAGAAGCCTGTAGGCGCGAAAGTCTAGGTTGATCATGGAGGACCGCATTGAAGGCGGTCCGATAGAAGAGTTTTAGGACCATAATTAGGAAATACAAGGAGAATATCAAAGTGATTCTCATCGACAAGAACACAAAAGTGATGGTGCAGGGCGCCACCGGCAAGATGGGCTCATCTCACACCAAGCGCATGATCACATACGGAACGAAGATCGTCGCAGGTGTCACGCCTGGCAAGGGTGGCACTCAAGTGCACGGGCTTCCTGTTTACGATAGTGTGAAGGAGACCGTCGAGCAGACTGGTGCTACCTGCAGTGTCATCTTCGTCCCACCGTATCTGGCGCTCGACGCTGGACTTGAAGCGCTAGAAGCAGGCGTTGAGCTGATCGTGCTGATCACGGAAGGAATACCTCCGCAAGACACCGCCAAGCTGGTTGCATCGGTGAAACAGCGTGGCGCCAGATTGGTTGGACCGAACTGCCCCGGTGTAATCACTCCTGGGCAATGTTTGGTGGGGATTCTTCCCGGGCAGATCTTCTCGGCTGGCAAGGTCGGAATGATCAGCCGCAGTGGTACTCTGACATATGAAATAGCACTGGCCCTCACCGATGCCGGTCTTGGCCAGAGCACTTGTGTAGGAGTCGGCGGTGACCCGATTAAGGGTATGGGCTATCAGGAGCTGCTCGCCATGTTCAACGATGACAAAGATACCGAAGCGATCGTTCTTATTGGCGAAATTGGTGGCACTGCGGAAGAAGCAGCAGCCGAATACATCAAACGCAATGTGAAGAAGCCGGTCGTCGGATTCATCGCTGGTGTCACCGCCCCTCCGGGAAAACGTATGGGGCATGCGGGTGCCATTATATCTGGTGGCAAAGGTACTGCTGACTCCAAAATTGCTGCATTCAAGGAAAATGGCATTCATGTTGCTATGACACCCGGTGAAGTGGCTACAATGGTCGCCGAGGCTCGCAAGCCGCTGGCGAAGGCATAATTAAGTACCCTGGAAAAATGGTCTTCAACGGGGCTGGACAACTTTCGCCCCGTTGTCTTTAAGCTGACCTTCGTGAAACTCGGGCTCTTCTGGGGCGTTTAGGCACGGACTACGGTTAGGAGCGATTGCTCGTGAAGCTAAACCGATATCGGTTGTGTTTTGACTGTTCGACACCACTTTGAGCGTGTCTGTCTTACTTCAAGTTCTTGCGATTTCGATCGGAGTCGAAGATTCTGTTTACGCTCTTTGCAAGTTAACGATTTGCACTCGACAGGGGTCTAAAGATGCGCGATAATGACCGCTCCCTTGACCGACTTTAGATTGCATCAATGAAACTACGCCGTCTTATCTACAGGCAGCTCCATCAGCGCTCCTGGGAGCACGAAGGCTTGTCTCCTCTCAACAGGCTAATCTTCTTTGTCATCTGTATGAGTGTCTTCCTTGTCATAATCGAAACTGAGAAACCGTTTTACCAAGAACATCGGCACCTGTTTCGTATTTTGGATCTCACCGTAGGTGTGTTTTTTGCAATCGAATACGTGCTTAGGGTCTGGAGCGTAGGACAACGAACCACATATAAGGGCATTGTCGGAAAGCTGAAGTATATGGTCACCCCTTATGCACTCATTGACTTACTCGTCATCGTGCCGTTTTTCGTGACGAGCAGTTCCAATATCTTTGTGGCCAGATTCATTCGATTGTTTCGAATCTTGGCGATTGCCAAAGCGGCGCGATACTCTCAGGCGTTCGAGTTGGTCAGAGAGGCTGTTTCGAGCCGACGTCACGAACTTGTATTCAGCTTGATTCTGACTTGTATAGTCCTCTTGACCGCATCCACGGTGATGTGGGTAGTTGAGCCGGATGAGAAGTTCCGAAGTATTCCCAGAGCGCTGTGGTGGGGCATTATAACGCTGACTACAGTGGGCTACGGGGATGTGTATCCTCAGACGGTTCTTGGAAAAATTATAAGTGGTATCACTGCATTGGCTGGAATTGGATTAATTGCAATGCCCGCTGGTATTCTTGCAGCTGCGTTTGGTGATGCAATCAATCGCCATAAACATGAGCTTGAGCAAAGAAAGTCTGGGGCACATTCTCGAGTGGAACGGGCCAAGATCGTGCGCGAGGAACGCAGTCGAGCTCCTGACAATCGCATTGAAGACACGCACCGTGGAATCGATTTGACGGTGGCATTTGGCGCACATCCAAGTGTGGTATGCGATCGATGTGGTCACGACAAATTTGTATTCAGGCACCAGAGTGGAGTGCCATCAATCGACCCAGACGATACCCAGCATTCTGGAGTGACAGACTTCAGTCCGGATGAGGTGGTGCGCACCACGGGTGCTACCGCAATAATAGGAAAGTCGCGGGTCGATTGAAAACTATCGTGGACTATTAACGCCCTAGGAGAGTCTGATTTCGCATGCCCATAGGTCTTGTGTGATTCTGATGAATCTTGCAAATGTAAGTCTTGTAACCCGAATAGGGAAGCGCGGCGATTTGAGCATCTTAGAATTGAATTGATTGGAACGAGGATAATCCGGTTAGATAGCTCGTTTCGAAGAGCGCCTCCGTACTAACGGGAAAAAAGTAAACCGATATCGGTTTGTTTTGTTTTGTTCTCCTCTGTGCCTTGTGCTCGAAAACCCGTATAAAAACTTGTTTTTCATGTGCACGTTTAAATTGAACTTTTTCCCTCCCACTAACGTTATTACTTG
>CAZISK010000995.1:0-3165 GCA_964541355.1 uncultured Candidatus Obscuribacterales bacterium | reverse complement strand
ACCCTTTTCTTGCTGCCGAAGATGCCATTCTTTATAGTAATCTCATCTCCATAGCCGGTCTTGATATTCCAGTTGCTCGTCTGCGCTTGAGCCGCCGCGGCGGTTGAAAAACCAAGCGCTAATATAATGGATAAACTGGATACAACCTTAATCACGCTCGACACCTCATCGGTCACTTATTAATCAAGACTCCCTCAGGAATGACATGTTCCCAAGGACTAGAGAAAGCCAGGTCAAGCTTATCACCGCGAACTCGTATGAACATTGTTTGACCTCATATGCGTGAGCCAAGATATCCACACCGGAACGTCCCCTCCCGAACTGTGAAAAAAGGCTGCATAAGCGGCTCCCAGTCGTTGCAGTTTGCTAGAATTGGGACCTTATCTATATCTATAAGAAGAGAGCAGTCTTGAAAGACGTAGGGAAAAAACTTCTGGAAGGTGACAAGCGCGCATTAGCTCGCGCCATAACCATTGTCGAAGCAGGTGGTGCCGAAGCTGCAGCGCTTGTCAAAGAGCTCTATCACCATACCGGTAAGGCGCATATTATCGGTGTTACAGGCTCGCCCGGCGTCGGCAAATCCACCCTGGTCGACGCGCTCGTCACCGAGATGAGGAAGGAAGGCAAGAAGGTTGCCATACTCGCAATTGACCCATCCAGCCCATTCACTGGTGGTGCTATTCTCGGCGACCGGATCCGGATGCAGGATCACACTCTGGACAAGGACGTCTATATCCGCTCAATGGCGAATAGAGGACACACCGGCGGCGTGTCGCTCGGGACCTACGACGCGATTCGCATGCTGGAAGCCTACGGTTTCGAGATCATTATTATAGAAACCGTCGGAGTAGGCCAATCGGAGCTAGCCATAGCCCAGACGGCTGACACTACTATCCTGGTTCTGATGCCGGGTTCTGGAGACGATATTCAAGCCATCAAATCCGGTATCATGGAAATTGGTGATATTTTCGTCGTAAATAAAGGCGATCTGCCGGGTGCCAATAAATCGGCCACGGAGATCATCGCCAGCCTGGAGCTGTCGCACCTTCCCACGAGCTGGTGTCCACCTGTTCTTGTTGCCATATCGCAAACCGGTGAAGGCGTCGACAAGATCTGGAACTCCGCTAAGGAGCATCACGCATTTCTCTGCATTTCAGACAAGCTGACGGAGCGCCGCCGCGGCAAAGTAAAAGCGGAGCTCTCAGAAATGGTGGCAGAGATTGCTCGCACGAATCTGGAAAACTCGCTCGACAAATCCAACGACATTAGCAACGCGCTATCAGATGTGGTGGCAAGAAAACTCGATCCGCACACAGCAGCAAACGCTATTATCAAAGCGCTTTTCGGCGAAGACAGCTCCGCAATGGCAGTCGATAGAAAAGAAGCCAAGTCAGTGTCCGGCTAAATCGTCAAGCCCAAACTCAATCATTCTCGAGACGGGGAACGACTTCGGTTTATCTTTTTGTGAGCGCCCGCAGGTACCGACCGCTCCACCACACCCAGCAAATCCTGCGCCCACTAACCTTCTCAGCTTACATGCGCGGATTCAGCTCTTCGAACTCAGATCGGTGAGCTGGGCGTCTCTATCTTTGAATTGTCCCGTCAAATGCAATGTATCCGACACAGTAGCGGTGAACGCCTTTGATACCGCCTCTAGTGGCGCAAGCAATTTGCGGAGATCAACATAGTCGGCCGTCAATTGCTGGACATCAGGGTGCTCGACTCCAAGCGCAGCAGACTTGATCTTTACAGCATTCAGGTACTGTACATCAGCCTGTTCGAGCTTACCGGAGTGATGGTACAACAGAGCCAGATTGTGCATGATCGATGCGGTATCGATGTGTTCGGGACCCAAACAGCGCTTGTACATCTCCAGCAGTCGGACAAGGAATGGCTGACAGGTCTGATACTGCTTCTTCATATAAAGAACGCTCGTAACCAGTTCAAGAGCGATGCCCTGACGCCTGTCATCCGGCGGAAATGTCTCTGCCAGCGAAAGCGCTTCGAACGCGCAGGTGCGTGCCAGCTCAAGATCAGATTGCGCCATTGCGTCCTGTGTTTTAGCCACCAACTCTTGCCAGTTGCCAGACTTTGCCATCTAACTCTCCGAAACCGAGGATGCCTTCCGTCGCCACAGGAAATAAACCGGCAGCCCAAGCAGAATGATAACCAGGCTAGCAAGCGGATAATTCGGCTGGGCAACTATCTGAGCCACCATCACAACCGATGCACATATTATATACAAACCGGGAAGCATTGGATATAGAGGCACTTTGAACGGGCGTTCCCTTCCACTCTCTTTCTTCCTTAATATAATGATCGCCGCCACGGTCAACACATAAAAGAGAAGCGCGGCAAACACGACGAAATCCAGAAGCTGTCCATACTTTCCGGACGTAGCCAAAATCGCTGACCATACTCCCTGAAGCACCAGACCGAATACAGGAACATTGGTTTTTGCATGCAGCATGCCGGCCTGCTTGAAGAATAAACCGTCCTTTGCCATGGCGTAATACAGCCTTGGACCCGACAGGATCAACCCGTTCAAAGCGCCGAACACGGAGATCATGATTGCACCAGCCATGATCAGCTGCCCGCCCTCACCAAAAATCACCTGCAGCGCTGCGCTGCCAACCCGATCTTGCGCGGCGAACTTGATACCACGTTCTATTACGGTCGCTCCATTTTCAACACCCTGCATAGGCAAGAGCAAAAGGTAAACGACATTGGTCAAACAATAAAGCAAGCAAACCAGCGCGGTTCCGATGATCAAGCTGCGAGGCAACGTCTTTGTCGGCTCTTTGACCTCTTCACCAGAAAAGGTGATGTTGTTCCACGCGTCCATGGCAAACAGAGGACCCACCAATGCGGTTGAAAATGCGAGCAGCAGCTTCATCCCTTCCAGTGGATCGCCAGTGACGGTTCTTGCGGACCACAAATCGGTGAAGTTGACGGATGCTCCATTGTAGTTCTGAATAGCCAGCGCGCCGAGAACGATTAGCGAGGTAAGCGCCACAACTTTCGTTACGGTGAACGACGTTTGAATGAGCTTGGCAAGGTGGATGCCACCACAATTGATTGCTGTCAAAAGCGCGATGATGACGAGTGCCACCAATTGCTGAGTCGAGATGTGCCACCAGTTCAACTGAATCAGAACGTTTTCAT
>CAZISK010000994.1:0-3168 GCA_964541355.1 uncultured Candidatus Obscuribacterales bacterium | reverse complement strand
CGCTCAAGCAGAATGCGATTGCAAATCATTCCAGCGACGCCCAAAGCGATGATCAAAGCAATGATCACAGTGACGAATAGAATCATATTGCCGCGCGATTGGCGTTGACCGCTCATGGGAAGATAACGCTCATGAAAGCCATTTTTATAAATCATACCCAAGGACTTATTAGACTACACCATCCAAGGAATCAAGCTGGCAGTCAGATCTCTGAATTCGGAGCCGGACTAGTCATCCTTGTGGTATTCATTCTGGTGCCTATCCTCAACCTCGTTGTCGTACCGATTCGTTGGATGATGGCGCAGGAGATGATGGATACATATGCAAGAAAGCTTGCCATGTGCGAAACACTCAGCCAGTCATTTCAATTGATAGAATCGGACCCGTCGCTCAGTACGAGAATGAGAATCAATGGTGGGATCGAAATCGAATACATCGATTTGTCCCTGAAGATTTCCCGATCGTCCGAACGCAAGAGCTACACGGTGAAACAACCGCAAAGCATTCCACCTGCCTGGCTTCCCGATGCTGGTAATGAATCCAGCGTTTATTCCCTGGAGCTTGAAACTAAAGCACGGTTGTTTCCAGCCATAGTCTTCAACGCTGGTCAGGTAAAGATACCAGGGTTGACCGAGCCAATACCGCTGGTCCTGAGATCCACACACAAATGGGGTAACCTCGGCAGGGACCCGCGGACAGGAAAGTTTTTCATCAACGAGTAAGACGGATCCTGCATCAGGGCCTGACACCCCCCTTAACTTTCGTTGTGATTTTATTGTGGTACCAATCATCCCCAAACGCATACCTGACAAACTACGTCGACTAATGTTGGAGTGACTTACAACCTCTTCGCCACTCTTGCTGGTTTCACATGAAACTCAAATGGTGTCGGATTTTGTGAAAGCTGCAGAACGATTGCTGATGTTTTGAGTATCTTAGCGCTCAGTGATTTTGCGGCACCTTTCTGTGCGCGCATCATTGCTTTGAGAGGTTTGACGGAATGCACCGCTGACGGTATTGAGAATTCACTTATAAATGCGTTTCGGCAGTGACCGAAACTATGTCTAGCGACTTCCCTGTGCATAACCCGCTTAATCGGATTGATCTCGGCGAACCGTTGCACGTGATGTCCGGTGATCGTCACATGCGTACCTGGAGAAACTGCAAGAGTTCTTCCGCCTGTTGACACCGATATGCTACCCCTAGCTTCATCGTGAATGTCGTAGACCGACAGGCTTTCGCTAGTCACCGCCAGAAGAGCAACAGACTTCGCTTTCAGTTTGACTGTCCCTCTCGGGGTAACCACCGAAGTATCTCTTGCTGGTGCAAATAGCACGCTTCCATTAATCAGGGTGAGACATTTGCCTGGCGCGATTTCGTCGATATCGTGCTCACAGGAAAAATCGAAATCCGAACAAAGCGCTACCTTTGACTCGGCACTTACATCGGTCGATTCGAAGGCGCCGGTCCTATTAAGCAATGTCCACATCAGGGAGCTCTGGTCTGAAGTGTCGTTGCTATCCAAGTTTTCAGCAGACATTAGCGTCATCGAGCCGGTCGCAAGTGACGCAAGGTTGCTCAGAGTGCTTCGCGTATCATCCACCAGAGGTACGTTGACCAACTCTGCATTAGTGGTACTGACTAGAGTTATCCCGTGAGTATCTGTTGGGGAAAGTTGTTGTGTAAACAGAACTCCGGGCTCAGGTTTTGCGGATGACTTGCTTATTGTTAGACTGGTCACCGGAGGATCGGCGTCGAAATCGCTGCCGCCAGCCAAAGTTATGTTTGTCTTGTAGGCGTTCAACAAGGTGATGGTGGTGTTGTCTGCAGTGAACGTGCTCTCATTATCTTTGTTACCCAAGATCGGTTTTCTGGTACCTTGAATAATTCCGCCGTTGAAAACGGTAGCTAAGATGCCTTGTTTTGCAAGTTTCTTAGCGCTCAAAGGCTTGATCTTTTTAGGGCTAGGAGCTGGACCAACTTGAATCAGGACTTTTCCGCCTGGTTTGATTCCAGCCAAAGCGCTTAATGTTGTGTCCTCCCCGAACTTTATGAAGTCATGGTCCTTTGGCTTGTCTACCGACAGTCCTCGATTGACAATCGAAAGATTGCCATTTGTTCCGATACTGTTTGCGCTTATAGCGACACCATCTGCAATGCTCAAGACACCATGGGTCGAATTGATGAAAATGTCTCCTTCCACGTTGGTAAGGTCGCCGACGATGTCGAGAGGTCCTGCGGCTGCTAGGAATAGGTCTTCCTGAGCATCCGATGTGCCAAAATCTATACCATTTGTAGATTTGCTCAATATGTACGCGGATCCTCCTCCTGTTGATTCCGTATCTACCCGTATCTCCGTAATACTAGGTCCAACCTCGAAAAATGCCAGTTTGGTGCCAATGTCTGCACCACTACTGGTGCCAAGCAGGAGAACCGGTGTTTGCAGGCTATTTGGCCCCACGTTTGCATTCGTAAAATCGATACCCTGGTTTAGTGAGATCAGTTTTGTTGCCGTTAGCTGAGAAGTGACGCTGAAAGCTCCGCCTGCTACCGCCTCTATGGTGTTACTAGCGGTTATGTCTGCGTTGAGATTGACATTAGTGAAGGCATCCAAGGTGATGAATGCTGCATCCACTTTAGACAAGGAAATAGACGAATTCGCCGAGGTGACAGTTACGTCATCTGAAGTAGTGATCGTACCTGATATGTCGACGTTACTGATACCATCTACTTCCACTTGCATGTTGGCGGTTAGAGCGCCATTAAGATCGACAGTTCCACCCTCGACCAAGATCGTTGCTGTCGCGTTTAGGTCACCATCGCCAGATACACCATTGTCAGCGCTGATTACTAATTCACCGGACGGACCGTTGGCTGTCACGTCGCCGGCCAAGCCGAGTTTAACGTCATTGCCCGCAAACAGGGTGACGTTGGCTCCACTAACGGTACTATCTATCAAAATGTTGGTTCCCGCATCCAGTGAGACATCGCCTGTAGCCGCTACGATTCCGTCGATATTTATAGCGCCGCCCGTATCAATAGCAATTGTCGTAGCATTAAGTCTGCCAATGCATTGAATATCGCCTCCCGCAAGAACATTGATGTTGACACCGAATAGATTGCCGTTGAAACTCGCTTGTGTTGCTGCGTCGACGTCAATCAAGTTCT
>CAZISK010000993.1:0-3177 GCA_964541355.1 uncultured Candidatus Obscuribacterales bacterium | reverse complement strand
GGACCGTCGGGCTCGATGAAGTTCAACGGCGTGCTTTATCATGTGATCAACGGGCGAATTGCGGCTCCCGATCACGGTCTTGTTGGAGAGATCGATGATCTGGGCGCAGTTTTTCTCAGAGACCAGAAGAGTAAAGTACCAAGACGAAAGCTCGATGAGCATTCGCAGTTGTCCACCGTATTCGAAGGTAAGAAATCGAACAAAGAGCCCTTTCAATACGAATGGCACAGACCTTTGCTCCGCAAGGATAAGCCTTACTCTGATGCAGAGATGATCCGCTACTTCATGGATTACGATAAGCTCAATGGGACACAGAAGAAGTATCTATTTGAAAACTTGCGATTGTGGGCTGCCTGTGGGCTATTGCAAATCGTCAGGAAGAGTGAGGGTGACTGCGCGCTCGGCAATGTAAAACATGGAGCCGCCGGACAAACCGGCGTAAGGACAGGCAATGTCACTCTCGATAAAGAAGAGTTCGATCGCGATATCGAGTATTACTATAAGCATGGTGCCTTTGCTGCTGTTTATTCTCGAGTGAAAGAGCTTCTCGAGGTGCGAGTAAATCTCGTGGTAGCGCACGAATACGGGCATCAACTGGAATTTGTTCTCTCTCAGGCGACTCAGGACACGATCAAAGAGCTCTACGCCGCTCAAAAGTCTCGATCGGACAAGCTCCATCCGCTTCCTGCGGATTACCCGGGTGCCGCTGAGCTGGTGCCGCAAAGCATGATCGAAAAGCGAGTGTTTATCTCGGGTTATGCTCGCTCCAGTCATCATGAATACTGGGCCGAATGTGCCGCGGCTTTCTCGGTAAAAACCAGCAGGGACTATCTGAAAGTGCTCGACCTGCAGGTCTATGAGATACTCAAGAAAATCGTGTTTGAGCCCGAGCAGGTTCTCCGCCCCAATTTGATCGAACCGGCCCTGGCTCTGCAAGCCAGTCTCCGTGTCGGAGGCGAACTGCACGATAGCTTGCTTGATGAGTAATCTTACGATGCCACTCGAAGAACTGAGTTTTCCCCATCCCTGCTCAAGACGGCGAATCACGGCTTTGAGCTTTGTTCTGGCTCTCACTTTATCTTTTCAGGCGAGTACATCTTTTGCCGCTGCGAAATCGACTTCATCCAAGGCTTCCTCCTCATCGACCAAAGCGGCTGCTTCTTCGACGACCAAAGCGAAGCCGGTTCTGAAAGCGATAGACCCGGCTCAGGCCAGGATGGATACCTTGCCGGGCTCCGACAATCCGGCGCCGAGCCCGAATCCCTTAGGAGGGATTAGCGGTGCACCGGTATCAGGAGATAATCCTCGCAGCGTGCTGCCCCAGTCGCCGCCGTCGTGGCCGTCCTATCCACCCGGGCAAGGGTATCCGCCTGCCAGCTATGTTCAACAACAAGCGCAGCGTCCGGCGTACGCCCTGCAGTATCATCAACCTTACCAACAACCATACCAGCCACCTTACCAGCAGCCTTACCAGCCACCTTCCTACCAAGCCCAAAACTATCAGCAGCCGGTTTACCAGCCGCCGGCTTATCCGCCGCCGCAGACCTATCAGCAGCCGTATCCGCCGCAGCAACAGTATCAGTATGCTCAGCCTTCCGCCCCACCGCAGTATGCCCCACAACAAAGCTATGGTGCCTACGGTCAGCCCAACCCTTACCAGGGGCAGGCGTCAGGACCAGCATACGGCGGTCCGCAACAGCCGCCGGCTAATCAGCAGGTTGTGAGCCCGCCCGGCTACCCAACGTTGCCGCCTGGGGGATTCAACAATGCCGGACCTGTTCAACAGTCACAGGGTCAGGACTATCCGTCCGGCCGGGCTAGATTGGGTGGCGGCCATCCCAATCTGGTGCCGCAAGGACCGCCGCCTGGCTATCCTGCTTATCCGAACGCCTATCCGGCTCCCAATCAACAATATCCGCCGCAACAACAATACCAACAACAACAAGGGTTTGGGCAGAGCGCTTATAATCCTGGTTTCAACCGGCCCCAGGGAAGTCCTGCGCAGCCAGGATTTCAGGCGCCTCAACAGGGCAGCTCCGGCAATTTCCCGCCGGCTAGTTTGATTCCAGAATTTGGAAAACCGTTGCCGATCGACGCGTCATCGCGAGGCCCGGCGCAGGGATGGTCGACCAACCAACCGACCAATGGTACCGGATTCAGTGCTCCAAACACCAGTCAAGATCCGAATGAAGCGCGCGTGACTCGTCTGGAAAAGGTCGCGTTTGGCTCGTCTTATCCTGAGCACGAAGTGGTGGATCGTGTCGACCACTTAGAAAAAGAGATCTTCGGCAAGACATCCGACGGCGACTTGCAATCGCGCATTGCCAGGCTGGAAGCTAAGCTCGGCGGAGGCGGCAATTTCGGAAGCCCAATGCGTAATCAAAGTACTGCTCCACCGAAAGATGGTTCCGGCGAACGACCATTAACAGCGGATGCCGGTTCGGCACAGCTGGCATCGTTATCTTCGTCGGCACCTGCCTCTGAAGAGGGCACCGAAAATGGTGCACTTTCCTCACAGACTCGAAAAGGCTCTGTCAAACCGGCAATTCCATACGATAAGACTGAAGGTGATTATCTAGATCAGGTCAGCCGTTTCGCCAACAACACGACGGCCAGATGGACGCATTTCCCGGTGCGCGTGCGTCTTCCCGACGATGCCACCAGCGACTTGAAAAAACTGATGGAACCCGGAATCGAGCGCTGGGGACGATTCATTCCGCTGAAGACGGCAGCGGCTGAAGAGAGTGCTGATATAGAAGTCTCATTCGTCAACCATCTGGTGCCGCGAGTTCTTGGTGTGACCAGGCTTACCGTGACTGGTGGACGAATGAAAGTTTTCGTATATATGCTCAGACCGAGTTATTACCAGAATGCTCTCAATCAGCGCTGTCTGACCGTAGCGTTCACACACGAACTGGGTCATGCCATTGGCATCTTCGGTCATAGCGACAGGCAAACTGATGCAATGTTTCGTTGTGAGGTTGCCCCAGATGGAAAAGGGAAGCTGACACTGGAGAAGCTGGGCACCGTTTCCACCAGAGATGTAAACACTTTGAAGCTTATCTACGACAGCCAACCGCTGCCCCGGGACTTCACCCTGTCAGCCCCACAGGAGTGGAGCTTGCTTGAGGGCGCCAGCTGAATTTGTCGAGCGATCGTTGTGACTATTAGTTTTTC
>CAZISK010000992.1:0-3187 GCA_964541355.1 uncultured Candidatus Obscuribacterales bacterium | reverse complement strand
CATAATAGTAAAAGAATGACGAAACACAGTCGAAAAATCAGCAAGGAGTGACTTTATGGCAACGCAAGCACGGGCTGAGAAGACAGCAAGGCATGCCGATAAAGGCGACGGCGTCAAAGTATTCAACGCTAAAGTAACGGCGACATACAGAACTATCAGACTCCTGATGATGATACATGGGACGTTGGGGCTGGTAGGGGCCGGAGTATTGACCTTGATATTCTGCTTCCTTTTCCATCTGGACCCGATTATGGCGTTTGCGGGCAGCTTCGTAGGCTGTGTGATCGTCTGCCTGGTGTTGCTGCCGATAAAACCAATCTGGTTGTCTAAATTCACCTCCGTTTGCCAGGAAAGAAAGTTGTACGATCTGGCGGATAAGCTTGCGTACGAAGGCATCGAGGGAAGTGTGCAGGAAATTCTGGCTGGGAGAAAACCTCGGGAAGAGACACCTGAGCTAAGGCTGAAGCTTTCACAACTACAGCTTCTCTATATCCGCAAAGGTGACCTCAGGACTGCCATGAAAATCGCGGAATACATGGTGAGCACTGCGGACTCGCCGTATCACGACAACACCATCGCTACCATGTATGTTGAAGTAGGTCGCTTTGAGGACGGCATAAGAATCCTGCGCGGATCGCAGGTTGGACTCAATATGGAAGGTCGAGCTAACTCGCCTGCCGCCTTCACCACCTATCTGGGAATAATCTCAGCCGAGTTGGCCATGCGGAAGTTTGCTGATGCCGAGGCGAACCTGAAGAAGCTAAAGGAGTTGCTGGACGGAGATCAAGATTGCACGCAGTCGACCGACCGACTTGTCCGAATCGAAGTCGCCAAAGCAGAGATCGACTCGGCATTCTATCACTACCTGCTTGGAAGACTTCAGACACTTACTGGCGATGAATCCGCACGGTCCAACCTGGAGAAAGCGCTCAAAATCATGGACAAGGACTCCAACAAGAGGGCCGTCCAACTTCTCTATCCCGAAATAAAACTATCCCTGGCCAAATTAGCCCTTACCCGCGGTGACTACGAGAAAGCCCGGTTAGAGGGAGAGCAAGCCTTTCAATTGTACGAAACAGAGACCCGCTATCGCGGAGTTGACTATCATAAGGCACGCGCCATCATTGCATACGCCAAGTTCCGGCAAGGGCTTGGTTCGGCCACGGATCAATTGAAGGATGCCTTGAAAGGCATGTCGGCGCAATTGGAGGACAATCATCCAGAGTTAGCTACACACATGTTCTGGCTGGCGGAGAACCAGATTAAAGAGAATGACATTCAATCTGCAAGCGTGAATCTCCAACGAGCCTATGAAATTCGCAACGCATTATTCGGACCGGAAGATCAGTTGACTATCGAAGCGAGGAACATGCTTGCCATCACCAGCGGTGATTCACCAATGTCCTAGTCCAATATCAGTCCTGCACGAGTATCTGATTGATCGCTCTGTCGTCGAAATAGTATCCATTGATAAAAGCATCGATCATGCGCTCGGTGACAATGAACAGAGGCGACGGTAGTTCGTCCTTGTGGTACCACTTCCAGGCGGAACATTTTTCGGGTTCTAATGCAATCGGCTCACCTTGAGGGCATTCTGCCACCATATCTATATCGACATATTGCTTTCCTCTGAAGCGATAGTTTCCTATCAGCAAAAAGCGCACATTGGTCGCCAGCAAGCCGGTCTCTTCTTTGACCTCCCTTATTGCGCACTCAACAAATGATTCACCGGTCTCGAGATGTCCACCTGGCGCCGCATAATATCCGGGCATATGAGCACCGCATCTCTTGCCAAGCAAAAAATGCTCCCCACGCAATACGAGAACACCTACACCAACTCTTGGGCTAACCAATATGTTTCTCCATTAAAACCAGAGCACTACTTGCGGTACCACTCTCTACTTCGTGCGACCGCGCGCTGCCTCTTTCTGGTATGGATTGTTGCTGTCGTAGATTACTATCGTCTCGGAAAGTTGACCGAGCTGTTGTGCCAGATCTCTGACATTATGCGACATCCCTGTATGAACGGCGAAGCGATAGAGCTGTTGCCCGATGAGCCCCAATCGCACTTTGAAGGGCGGTACGACGAAAGGATCTAATAACGGCGACTCGTAGGGATCGACATCTCCACGCTGAAACGCGCAAGCAGCGCTGATTCTGGGGCCGCTCCCCTTGTCGCTGCTGCGTCCACCCCAATGAATGAGCGATTCATTCCACGACAAGATCGAACCTGCTGAAGCGGGCAGCGCTCTTACATCCTGCACGTTTGGGACTGCGAAGGCGCCAGGGCTGTGGGGATAGTTAGGATCGAAAGATGCAGGTAAAACATACATGCAGCCGTTGAGTGGAGTAGCGTCGGTAAGCGCGATCCAGATCGTCATACTGTTAGGCACACCATCACTTCTGATTGTGTGCATCTGTGCGCGATCTCGGTGCGGTGCCCAACCGGAGCTGCCCTTTTCGTTGTCTACATAGTAAACCCAGTAATTGGCAAGCTGCTTATATCCAGGTCCGAGAACGTGCTGCAAAAGACCTGAGGCACGCTGATAGACCTGCCAGAATTCGTCGTACACCATTGCAAATACAGTCGGCCAGTGATCCGCCCACAATACTTCGACAGCATCCGCCAGCAGGCCGACCTCTTCAAGATCGAGCAATGGTTTGGTACTAAAGTAACCTTCTTCTACCATGTCGAGCTTTAGATCATCGAGCTCTTTCACGGCAATGCTAACCGGCTCCCACGGACGCCTGACGTCCTGACCTTCAATGTGAAGATCCGGGTTCAATCGCAGCCAAAAATCGGGTGACGTCGCTTTGTCATAGAAAGAGCTATTTGTCATAAACCATCCCGAGCTACCAGTAGAGACGTCGGCAATCGCCCACAACTATATTGTATCAGCCGAAATTGCTTAGTTCGGAGCCGAAAAACGTCTCTATCACGGGTCGCGCGGTAGCAACACCACTCGAAGACAATCCTCCACTAAGGTTCGTACGACGTTTGACAACCGCGTTCTCGGAGCCACTCGCGCTCTAATCGGCGCGTAAAGTACACCCTTCTAACTACCGCTCCTCAAAAGACACATCACCCGGCAGCTTGTCACAGGAAACGATCTCGAACGGTTGCGTCATCATCTGCGCAGTTATTGCTCCCGGTGCAGGCTTCTTTACTGAGTATCGGACTTTCGTC
>CAZISK010000991.1:0-3187 GCA_964541355.1 uncultured Candidatus Obscuribacterales bacterium | reverse complement strand
AGGCAGGCAATCAGCGTGAACCCCAGTAGCCGACTCTTCATTACTTATCTCCTGATACAACAGATTCGGAACAAAAGAGTATCTGACGATCCAATCGTAAGGCGCTCTCCAGGAGCGTTCCGAACAACAATCGAGAAGAATGATCTGTCACCATGAGGCCAGAGAATAGCGTCAATTTGTTATCCATGCCTTCATATGCTTTGTCCCGCGTGGATGTTGTGAATATTCTTCCCCATAGGATGTTATGTTATCAAAGATTGAAGGATCTGACCCAATGAAGTTGCCTCTGACATTCCCAATTGGCAAACATACAGCAGTTTCATTTTCGAATTTTGCTCAACAATTATCTGACCTCGTCGCACACTGACAACGATCGGCCCGGTCTCTTGCATATTTAGCTTGGTATTAGCCTACGCCTGTTGTAGCATTGGTAGTGATGGAGCCGTGTTTTCAGAATGAGCAAATCGCAACAACTTTGCGCCAACTATCCGATAGCAATCGTTGTTCTTGTTGTAGTGGTTCTTTTGACTGAGCTATTGTTAAGACTTCTACAGTACCCTAACTTTGTCAACCCTGACTGCGCCTATCAACTCGTGACTGCAAAACAGATCTTGGAAGGCAGTCAACCGTTCTCAGATTTTG
Source organism: uncultured Candidatus Obscuribacterales bacterium (assembly GCA_964541355.1). Taxonomy (GTDB): domain Bacteria; phylum Cyanobacteriota; class Vampirovibrionia; order Obscuribacterales; family Obscuribacteraceae; genus JADYXR01. The sequence goes on along the minus strand of CAZISK010000991.1, from coordinate 2,545 downwards.
TCGTCACCAGCCAGCCGATTTGGTTTTATCTAAATACCCTCACCTGGTACATTTCGTCCGGACTCAATGTTTCCGTTCAAACAACTTGGATTCTGTTGAATTGGCTAATGATCTTTGTTGCAGCTGTGATGTCGGGCGTTGTGATTAGTCAGGCACGAACCGATCGCGAAAATGATTGGTTGGCATTAGGCTGCATCTTATCAAGCTTTCTTCTGCTTCATCTGAGCCTGACCTATCACGTCGGACAAAAGGAAGTCGTCTTTATGTCCGCCTATTTTCCGTTCTTTCTGGTGCGGTGGCAACGTTGGCAAGGACATTCACCGGCAGCGTTTGTGGCTATAGCCTGCGCACTGATGTGCACGATCATCGTATTTGTCGAACCGGCTCTTATTCTTATTCCACTAGCGGTCGAGATCGGCTTTTTCTTCACCCGTCCACGTCATTTGGCGAACGGGCCGCCGTCCGACAAAGCACTGTTCAAGCAAATTCTGCATGCGCCAGAAGTGCCCACCGTTGTTCTCACTGCGGTAACGCTTTTCATTGGTTCATGGTTGATTCCCAACCAGCAAGAATATTATCTTCGTTGGCTTCCGCTTTTAGTGGATGGACATCAGGTCTATGGTCAGAGCTGGAACCGTTTGCTCTGGCTCGTCGCCAGCGACGGTGAGCTAGTAGCAAGCCGATTGCTGGTTGGAGTGATTTGTATTGCAGCATTCGTTCTTCGACGTCGAAGCTCTTTCTTTATGCCGCTTCTGCTCTGGACTATTAGTGCCTGGCTGATCTACATAGTGCAGGGATCCGGCGATGCACATCGCACAATCCCGTTCGTTTTCGGTTTTTTTCTTATTGCCGGCATCGAATGCGTTCTCTTGTCACAAGCGCTTCTGTCTAAAATTGTCGCTAACAGAATGATTGTGAACTTGTCTTCTAAGTCTGCCTCCGGCTCCCTGTTACTGAACGATCCACAAAAGAAGTCGTTTTTTGTATTGATGCTTTTTGGAGTGATACTACTGCCGGTTCTGCCGTTGTTGGTTCGCAATAGTATGGTCACCACTAAGATCATCAGCCCTCTGGATAAGGCGGTAATGGGTTCGACCTCGCCTGGCGATCGCGTTCTGATCTTAGGAACCACCTCGACAAGCTCTTATCCTCTGCTTCTCAATCTAAACCGCAAACCCGGCTCGCGCTTCGGCTGGTCATTCGCGCTGGACATGGTCTTTTATGCACGATTGAATTCGAAGTCAGATCGCAATTGGGGTTTGGAGCAATCGAAAATAGTCAACGATCTGGTAGAAGACATCGGACGACTCCAACCCAAACTCATTGCTATAGAAGCTTTGCCAGCAACGATCGCACTGAGTGGATCACTTTATGAACGCCTGGCCCACCAACGACTTTTTGTACGGGCGCTGGGCAACTATGAGCCGGCAGGCATATGCAACGGTTATGCCGTCTGGTTGCCTCGACGCAAGAGCATCGAGCCGCGCGTCCCGACTTCAAACCTACCCGACATAAGTTCAATTCGATGAGTATGACGGATACAGCTAAGTCAGCGAGAAAGCCAATATTGGAGCTGGTGGTAGTTGCTACCGTGCTTTTATTGGACTGTCTGATCATGAAAAACCCACTGCCTGATGGGTGGCAGAATAATCTCTTGCAAGATCGGGAGCGTTGTCTAGTCGCCATCGGTTTCCTTGACCGTCTCTTGGATGACGAACCTGAGTCGGATCAAATTTTCGTTGAGCGAAGCAAAGCATATTTCGGAGTTGACGATTGGCAAGCTTCAATGGCTGACTGTCGGCAGGCAATAAAAATTGACAAAAAAAATCTCGACGCCTATCGCGTTTCGGCGAAAATCATGAACAGGTTGAGCAACCCGAAAGCCGCTATTAACGACATTAATCAGACTATCGATGGTCAGCCCAATCCTCGCGCATCTGATCTTGCTTTTCGTTCGATTTTGTATTCAGGTACAGAACAAAACGAAAACGCGATTAAGGATGCTGATGCGGCACTGAAAATCGATCAGTTCTGCAGCGAAGCCTACATAGCGCTTGCACTCGTGCACCTGAATCGGCTGGAATATCGAAAAGCGATGTCCGACTTGAGAATCGCCCAGGATTTGACGCCCGACGATGCCAGAGTGCCAATGTTAATGGCAAAGTTGCATCTAGCAAAAAGGGAGTGTCCAGCTGCTCTACGCTATGCCGACAAAATGCTCTCTCGCGATCCTAGCAACTGGCAAGCGTATCAGATTAAGTCAGAAGGGCATAGGCTATCGCATGATTTTAACGCAGCCATATTTGATGCCACGATGGCATTGGGTCTGGCCAATAAGACAGACTTGCCTACACTGCATCTAACAAGAGCCAGCTCTTATGCCAGTGAGAGAAAGTTTTCGGCTGCGATCGAGGACTGTCAAAGAGCTCTGGCTCTTCAACCAGATATGGTGGCAGCTCAGGAACTTCTTTCCACCTTCCAACGAGAGAAGGTACAGCAAGAGGACGCTCTTCAGCAAAAGGAGCAGAAACAACAGCAGATCAAC
>CAZISK010000990.1:0-3187 GCA_964541355.1 uncultured Candidatus Obscuribacterales bacterium | reverse complement strand
ATGGGGCCAGTTGACCTTGGTCTGTCCGGACAGCTTGAAGAGCTATCAAACGAAGCAGCGCGAATTTGCTCGGTACTAAGCGACTGAGTGCCGCTACCTTGGCAGAAGTCGAAAATCGTGACGGCTCAATCCGTAGACACCACATATAGTGCTTTGTGTAATTACTACTCCACGTGGATGCACTAGTGTCGCCGTTATGCCGAGCTCGGCATAACGGCCAAACGAGTCCATCTCTATGCAATCAAGTCCTGAATTGCGCTAATGAGGGCGTCGATGTCCAGATTATTGTCATAAAATGCGTGCTCTTTGATGCGGATTTAAATTACTCAGCCAAGGTTCCGCCAGCATCAATTATCTGCTGTTCAAATGCTTTCAACTCAGGAATATTTTCACGGCTGTGATCTTTCAAGAAGTTCACGACCGCATCAATAATCTTCGTACGCATGAAAACGGTCTCGAGTTGCAAGTGTCCGTAATTGCCACGCCACGCCAAAGTCTGATCGTCTGAAGGCATGGCATTCAACAACTCTGTAACCTTCCTCGGAGAAACACAACTGTCGCGACTTCCTTGCAGTATCAGTACAGGCATTTTGTCAGAAACACTCTTGCCCCAGCGCGCCGTTTTGGCAACAAACTTGTCGGTTGAAAGCAGGGCTCTGAGCGACAATTGTTTCACGATAAGTGGATCGTCGATCATCTCCTTTGACACCTCCGGGTTGTTTGACACCAAGTACTCAAAGAAGGAGTGCAAATCGATCTCATGGCTTGGCGTGAATACAGCCTTTACTCCGCGAACCACGGTTCCATGTCCAAAGTACATTTTTGAATTTACGCGAACGGCTGGAGCTGACAGCAAGATCGCATTGGTCAGCTCGGGATGCTCGGCAGCCAGGCGAACGCAAAAGGTACATCCCAGACTCTCGCCCATTAAGAGCAGCTTTGCATCTGGATATTTCTGCTTGATCAACTTGGCAAGTTTAGCTATGTCTTGGTAGCTCTGCTCATGATTGACATGTGTTTTGTCGTCATCGACGGAACTGAACTTCTTGTTTGGGTCGAAGTGACAACGTCCGAAGCCGCGCATGTCAAGGGAGATCACGCCTACATTGTTAGCCGCGAGCATGCGGGCGAGAACTCTATATCTGCGACCGTGCAGTGTGAGTCCGTGAATTGTGAGAACGATCGCTCTGGGAGGCTTGTTAGCCGGCATCCACTCGTAAGTTGGTATATTTAGTTGTTTTGTAAAAACGCCATCTTCCGTGTATTTGTATTTGGCAGCCAGCTCAGGCGTCACATTCTCTTTGAAACCGTCAGGCATTGTGCTCTCACAGGCCAGCGCAGCTGAATACGATGCCAAGGTTGTGCAGATCGCAAGCAATGCGGCCCGTTTTCTAACGATGCTCACTGTTACCTCACCTAAGTTCCATAAGTGCTAAACTGAAGCCGTTAGTATACGCACTTTCAAAACACTTATCGAGTATCAACCCTCGTCAGGATCTGTAGTGTCTCTGTTAACCGTTCAACGTGATGCCACCGCCTCTGGTGGCGTCATCGCCAGGCATTGGCTTCCAGCTGTCGACACGATTCACCTTTTCACTTCAATTTGTCTCTTGAAGAATTCGAGTTTTTCTTCGGTCCCGATATGCAGCCTTTTCAGGGCAAGACTATTCCTCATATTTTCGAGAGTCGAGGTAATGGCTCAGGCGTTATCTACCGTTCTGATGGATACATTTTTACCAACACTCGATGACAAGCGCACACTCAAAGGGAAAGTGGTCGGTCGAGACATCCACCGGAGGGTTAGCACTTTTGAAAATATCTTCAGTAACTCATCGTCCTTATGGGCGAGGTTGGGTGGTCTGCAACCACGTATGCTTCAATCAATCGAGAACCTGATAGGTTCTTTTGGAGCCAAAAGCGGCCAAATTGCACGAGGCAAAGAAATGACTAACGAAGAAATAAAACGTCTTGACGCCAAGCGTGATGACAAGGCGCCGTGGAAGACGTGGTGGATCTCTCTCCGGAGGAAAGATTATGAGTAAACAAAAACTAGAATCGCAGTCGCGACAAAAACACCACCGGAGGGGGGGCGTCGCAAGACAGTCACCGGGGAGGAAGCCCGCCACCAACTCCGGTGCTAAACGAGATCCAGTAGAGCTGATAGCGCAAGGCAACGAGGGCCGCGATCAGAGACTCATTCCAATCAGACATAGCCGAATGCTGGTTTCACCGTTCACGTTTTATCGCGGTGCTGCTGCGTTGATGGCGTACGATCTGGCACTCGAGCCACATTCCGGAATAAAAGTTCAGTGTTGCGGCGACTGCCATATACTTAACTTCGGGGCTTTTGCAACTCCGGAGCGAAATATCATTGCTGACTTCAACGATTTTGATGAAACACTGCCGGCCCCATTCGAATGGGATCTAAAACGCCTGGCGACCAGTTTTGTCATAGCGGCTGCTTCCGTCGGACTGTCCAGCAAAGCAGGCGAAAAGGCCGCCTTGCAGATGGTCGGTTCGTACAAAAAAACAATGGCAAAGTATGCAAAGCAACGGTTGCTGGATGTGTGGCATGAAAAGCAAAACTTCGATGAATTCCTCGATAGCGCTAGAGATAAGGAGGCCCGCGCCAGAGGCAAGAAATACCTGAACAAAGAATTGATCAAATCGTCTCCAGATGTCTTGCAAGAAAAATTGCTTGAGAAACAGGACGGTAATTGGCGCTTCAAAGAGATGCCGCCATTGCTCTACCATGACCCGAAGATCGATTTGCCGCATGTGCGCATTGCCTTTGATGGGTATCTTCAGTCACTTTCGGGAGACAAACAAAGTCTATTGCAGCACTTCGAAATAAAGGACATAGCCAGGAAAGTTGTTGGCACAGGAAGCGTAGGAACTTTCTGCGGTGTTCTCCTTTTGGAAGGTGACAATGACGATCTTCTCATTCTGCAGATAAAAGAGGCGCGACAGTCAGTGTTTGAGCCATATCTTGGCGAAAGTGAGTTTGGAAATCACGGACAGCGTGTGGTAATCGGTCAGAGAATCATGCAATCCGCAAGCGATATGTTTCTTGGTTGGACCGTAGGAAAAACCGGGCTGCATCTCTACATTCGCCAGCTCCGTGACGTGAAGCTCGCGCCGAATCCTGCGATGTGGAACAAAATCACAATGTGGGACATCGCCATCA